>NZ_JADEWJ010000345.1:0-3435 GCF_015207725.1 Synechocystis sp. LEGE 06083 | reverse complement strand
ACGTTTTGACTGGGTAGTAGAGCAAATGCGCCAATCCCCACTTCTTCGATCTCAGAATGATAAGGATTTTTAGTTATAGCTTGGTCAAAAAAACCTGGGTATAAAGCAAAAGCACCAAATACAGGGCGGCTTTTCTTCACTGATTGGCCTTTAGTTTGTGGCAGGCTTGATTGTGACTCAGACACCCGAATTAACGCATCACGATAACGGTGCATCTGGTTAATAGCATCATCTGGTGCGTAATCAATGCTAGCAATATCTTCGTTAGTGTCGTCAAAGCGGTTTTTATAAGTTTTAATGCGATACTTAGCGTCAAATAACCAAATAAATTTCTTTTCCTCATCCGAGCTTGCACTTTTGGGCAGAGTGACTTCTAAAACGATGTCTGGCTCTTGACTGACCAAATATGAGCGAATTAGCTGGCCACTTCTCGTAAATATAGGTTCATGTACCAACCTTGCCGTAACACCATCAGCACGTTTAAAATCAAATGCACCAGCAAAGCCATCTTTCAGCTGATATTCAAAAAAGTCATTTTGGCTTAACTTGGCAGAATTATTATCAATCATTTCAAAACCAAGATCTTGCTCTAAAATCTTGTTAAGACACAAAAAACACCATACTTCATATATCTCAGCAACAGACTTCATTGAAATGCTTGATTGATTACTAAACACATCTAAGTAGAACTTCAACTCTTGCCAAACGCGATACACCGTGCTGTAGCCAGTTTTTTGTTGCAGCACTAAAGACTCACGATTTAAACCCGCGAAAGACCCAACCTCTTTTAAAAAGCTCTGACTTAACACTTTCTTCAGTGGCTGTTGCCAGCTATTAAGTTCATTTAAAAAGGAATCAGATAATCGTTGGTTCTCTGGCACTTGATTACTTTTACGTAATCGGGCCTCAAACTCAGCCAATTTTATTTTACTTTGGTTAACCGCCATTTTTATGAAACGATTTTCTGGAGTGTCTACACTCAGTATCTTTTTTTCAACTCGATAGCGTTTTTCGTATTGACCATTAGCAAAATCTTGCTTGACTTGACGAGCCAATTTATGGGGAAGACGCCCCTTTAATTTTACGGCTTTAATGTTAGCGTCAGTTGATTGCAGCCGACTATGAGGAGCAGTACATATTACCTTTAAACCTTTTTCAAAGCGGGCTCTTAAAGCAGAAAAGTTCGCAAGCCACATTAAAGGAAAATGGCCACGTTGCTGACTAGTGGCAGCATCTTGCTCGGTTTTTTCCACCAGGCTAAATCGCCAAAGTGGATAAGCAGCATCTATGGCTCGATACATGGCAGGTAAATCGTGGTGTAATGCCATTTTAGTTGGCAGTACTTCGAACGCGATATGCTGTGTATGCGTCTTTCTATCTAGGTCAAACGACAAAGGTAAACGTAACCACCCCACATCGTTGCCAGTATTAATACTTCCTGTTAAACGTGCAGGTAATGGCCCCCTTTTCTTTGCAAAGCGAAATGCCTCATTCACACGTTGACTTCGATGCGTTAAATGCGCGTCAGTTACCTCACTAAAAAACACCCATTCAAATTGATATTGGGTATTTTCAAAAAAAAGGGGAGAATTTAACGTTATTTCACTACGCATTACAGGGCCAGAAGTACTCGCAGCCAAACCCTCAGCGATGGTGTCATTGGATGGCCCAAGGCTGCTATCTTTTTCAAGACTAGTTTGCTCATTAACAGTACTGGTTAAGATATTGACATCTACCAACTCAGCCGCTGGCGAAAATCGCAATAAGTAGCTCAGCTCCGAATTGTTAGCTATAACGCTAGCCATAGCGGCTTCACCATCTACGCCAGAGTTAATAACATTCGGTATTAAATCAGCCCTATTCGCCAGCGTAGTGTGGTACACCTTGGCACGTTTACTAACGTCGTTAGCCCACACTGAAAATTCAAAATCAGGCGTCTGTAATCGTATTAACTCTGGCATTTCTCGCCATCCTTATCGCCGAACGTTAGCCTTACCTTCATAAGAGCTCATCAACACATTACGGCCAGAAGCTAGTGAAAGTGGCACTCGCCAAACGCTGTTGCATCCATACCAATTTGTCTTTTGAACGACACCTAATATATAGCTCTTTTTCTTTTCCCTCTGCGTCCACTTTTTCGCGGAATAGATCAAGCCGCTGATACGCATTGTCGTTGTCATCGGCTTGCCAAATGGGCGCTAATTTAACAGCTAGTACTTCGTTCAACTCGATTAAAACATCTTTCCCGCTCGCAGTAGTCAGCTTATCGATATCACCCTCAATACGGGGCAGCACCTTACACATCATAAAATCGTCCCACACGGCTTTTAGGGTTCTATCGTCTTGAGGATTGCTGCACACAACGGCAAGCAGTAGTTCATTCAGTGCGCGGAAAGCCAACTCGAAAGGAGTGCTTTTTAATACTGAATTAACGGCTGACAAAAAAGCCACTGTCTGCGTGCCATCCTTATCACAGGTATTGGCTAAATCAGCTTTGTTAGCATGTGACCAAATTGGGTAGCTTAAGCGTTTATTGCAGCTTGTCGGTGCGAAAAATTCATCAAAGTCATTTGGAAAAAACACACCGAAATCAAAGCTCAGCGCACGATCAATCACTTTACGTGAAAAGCTATGGGTGGTTTCATCCATATTAACCGTACCAGCCACCATTAAATTAAACGGGATCGCCAAACCATATTGACAAATCTGCTTCCATAACTCGTCGTACTCGCCAGAAGCAAAACCTAACTCACTGCGCAGCTTATCTTTATCGGCCACTTCGTTGATGGTGGCAGGCTTTAATAACGCATCGCTGCTATAAATAAAGCTATCACCATCCCAGTGCCATTCACGGGTTTCTAACACTGACAAATAATCAGCAAAATACTGCTCAACAGGAGCAAGGTTCATTTCATCCAAACACAACCAGTAAGGTAAAATGTTATCTAAGGCATCACGGTTACCCGTTATCACCAAACGCTCTCCATACCCCTCAATATCCTTCACATCTATTGTTAAATCACTGTCCTTTATAGCGCGCCAGGCTTTAGCAATAAACTGCAACACATCTGTGGTGACGTATTCGGTGTCTCCGCTCAGCCGCGAAATATAGCCCAGCAAATCACTTGGCTCATGCCAATCAGGGCGAACCGACGTTAAGCAATAGGTTTCATCAAACCGTCCAGACGTTTTAGCTTGCTCACGAACGAAACGAGTTTTTCCTGTGCCAGAGATGCCAGCCAGGAGAAGGAAAGGTTTGGATAGTGTCAGGATTTTTCTTAAATTATGAGTATTTTTTTCATTATTTTTAATATTTATATCAGCATATATCTCTAACAGTTCTAGTAGATCAGAAACTAGCACATCATCATCAGGGATATCTTCAAAAGGATAAAATATCCTTCACATCTATTGTTAAATCACTGTCCTTTATAG
>NZ_JADEWJ010000344.1:0-3440 GCF_015207725.1 Synechocystis sp. LEGE 06083 | reverse complement strand
AGGTACTCCGGATAATCCCATTACTCCCGAGTTAGTACCCGCTTTTCAACAGGCAGATTTGTTTATTACCGGAGCCTTTGCTTTGGAACAGGGAGTAATTTTCTCGGCCATGATCCTCGCTGCTATGACCGTTTACATCATTGAACAGAAATTTGGCCTAGCTGCCCTCTGGGCGATCGCCGCTGGGGTCCTATCCTGGTTGGGATTAATGCATAGTTACCGATGGACTGGGGCCGACACAGTCATGGCCCTGGGTTGGGGCGCTGGAGCCAGTTGGGCAGTGAGCTACTTTTTGCTCGCTCTCTTATTGATTTATGTGCAATGGACTAACCCAAAACAGGAAAATTAACAGGGGTTGAGCCCGAGGATAGAACCTTCCCTGATGTCGAGCATGGTAGGACACTAGCTGCCATAGCCTGTCCCCGATTTGATTTTGCTGGTGGCATAAAGACTCTTTGGATAGGCAAGATTGCCATTCTCATAAAGTACGTCTATGACGGTAGTAAAGCCCTCTGCTGGCGTTGGAGGAAATTGTTTTAGGGTTTGATGGTAGTCTTCAATTATAAAATCCGGTACTTTTCGTTCTCTCTGTTGATTCCATTGCTGACAAATTTCTAATGGAGTTTTTACATACAGACCAATAACATCAATATCGCCAAGCTGTTTGAGTTTTTGGATTAGTTCTATCCGCCATGCCTTTTTAGCATTAGTAGCATCATAAATAATTGGATACCCTGCATTAAGATGTTGTTTTATTTGTCTAAAAACTTCATTTTCCAGCTCTTGCCAGTTACCTTGAATGAATTCATATCCAAATAATTTTGCCCTAACTTTATCAGTGGAAACAATTTGATAATCGCAATTCTCTTGCAGAATTTTGTTGGCAACAGTTGATTTGCCACTAGACGGACAACCAATTAAAGTTAATATATGCATGGTTTTAATCTCATCTAAAATCAATATACAAGCTTAATCTGCGTAGAGCTGAACAATAAATATGCCTTCCCAGGATCAACAATGTTAATCAATACCTCATCTGTCAGAGAGCTTTATCGTCGGGGAAATACAATCGTTGTGAAAGAGACTCAGTTTCACCGACATGGCCAAAAAGCTCAATAGAGCCTTGGTATATTGCCTGCGAACGAGGAAAGGAGACGGATCTATTATGGTGGGCGCTGCATAAATTGGCATAATTGAGTCTCATTCCCTATTAATTTCCGTTGTGCTTATCCTTTCTCCCCTTCCCTTTGAGGTTGCCAGATAACCTATGGCTGAACGTATTCAAAAATTGCTTTCCCAGTGGGGCATTGCCTCCCGTCGCCATGCGGAGGAAATGATTCTGGCGGGGCGGGTCAGCGTCAATGGCAAAGTGGCTAGCTTGGGGGACAAGGCCGATCCCCAGCGGGATTTTCTCTCGGTGGATGGGAAACAAATTAAGGCTGATAATCGCCCCCGAGATCTTTACTTGCTCATCAATAAGCCGAGGGATGTGCTTTCCACCTGTGAAGACCCGAGGGGCCGGAAAACAGTGCTAGATCTACTTCCCCAGGATTTACAACGGGGCAAAGGACTACATCCCGTTGGTCGGTTAGACCGTAATTCCACCGGCGCTCTCCTGCTCACCAATGACGGCGAGTTGACCCTCCGTCTGACCCATCCCCGTTACCATTTGCCCAAAACCTATGATGTTTGGCTGGCGGGCAATCCCAGCGATGAAGATCTGGAAAAATGGCGATCGGGCATGATGTTAGATGGCAAAAAAACCCTACCGGCCACCCTAGAGGTAATTTCCGAAACCAAAGACCAAATTCACCTGTTAGTTACCCTAACGGAGGGGCGCAATCGTCAAATTCGTCGTTTGGCCGAAGAATTGGGATTGACCGTGTTAAAACTCCATCGCCGCACCATTGGCCCCCTACAGTTGCACACCAGGGGAAAGGTGCTGGGCAGTGGCCAGTTTCGCTTTCTTTCCCCAGCGGAAATTCGACTGCTGAAAAAACAGGTTAATCTGCCATAGTGCTCGCACACTTGTATTCTTATTGTTGTTAAATTCCCTTATTTTTTGCCCCACCATGACCCGCGCAAAGTTACTACAACCGGATTTAGTTTTGGGTAAAACCATTGTGGAGTTGTCCCTCGCCATCCTCGATCGCCATGGGGTCAAGGGTTTAGTGTTGGATGTGGACGAAACCCTGGTGCCGTTTAGGGGGGATCAGGTGTCAGAGGAGTTGCGGGAGTGGATTGATCCCATCAAAGCCAAACTGCCCATTTGGTTGGTGAGCAACAATATGAGCGAGTCCCGCATTGGGGGGGTGGCCCAAACCCTAGATTTACCCTTCCTCTATGGGGCCGCCAAACCTTCTCGTCGTAAATTGCGCCAGGCCATTGCGGAAATGCAGTTGCCGGTGGAAGCTGTTGCCATGGTGGGCGATCGCCTCTTTACCGATGTGCTGGCGGGGAACCGTTTGGGGATGTTTACCATTTTGGTGGAGCCCATGGTGTTACCAGGCAAGCCCCTCTATCCCTGGTCGATCAGGAACATAGAGGTTTGGCTTTCCCAAAAACTGGGGGTTACCCTCCAGGGGGCCCTTGAGTAAGTTTGCCTAAAGCTACAACCCAAGGACTACCTAACCGATCCGGGGATGGGTTGCTCCCCTGATTCCCTTGGGCTATAATTTTATTACAAAACTTAATAAGAAATGATTATGAGAATTATAAAGAGAATCTTAAAAAAAACGATAATCGCCTGGGGATCAGCCATAATTGATCCAACGAAATAACACGGGGTCACCTTTATAAAGACCCTTAACATAATAAAAAACCCGGGGATCAGGTCATTTTGGCTTGATCCCTTTAAAATTATCTGAATTTTTCCCCGTCCATAGGCCGAGAATTGAACGGTGTCCTCCGCTACAAAAATGTCAACAAAAGCAGACATAAATTTGGGAACAATTGTCAGCCCCAGCCTATGTTGAGCTTCAACGGATAACCCCTTGGGTAACGGGGCGGATGTCACTGCCATCAAAGGTGCCCGGGTTCCCACTCCAGTTGAAATCGCTGATGCGTAGGTTGATCGAGCCCACTTGGAGTTGGGGGTTGTAGCGCAGTTGGATATTGTAGGTGCGGCGACTATATTCCAAAACGTAGTCAGTGCTGATTTGTTCGTTGGCGGTGAGACTGTAGGCTCCCTGCACCCCAAACCGCAATGGCCCGTAGATTTGTTGGGTTAAACCAAAGCTAACTATCTCCGTGTCGGCAAAGCGGTCAAAGAAAAATGGCGAAGCATCCCCCCGAATGCCCTGGGAGTAGCCAATGTTAAAGCCGGTGTAGTCCAAATAGGGCTTGGAGAAATTGCCAAATTGCCCAAAAAAGCCGACGGTGCCGGTGAGGGACGGTTGGGTACTGCCATCGCCGTAGTAACTGCCCACGCCGGTAATACC
>NZ_JADEWJ010000032.1:0-20301 GCF_015207725.1 Synechocystis sp. LEGE 06083 | reverse complement strand
ACTACGGGCAGCGGAAGACCCGGAATTTGAAACGTTTTATACAAAAAACATTTTGTTGAACGAAGGGATGCGCGCCTGGATGGCTCCCCAAGATCAACCCCATGAAAACTTTATCTTCCCTGAGGAGGTTCTCCCCCGTGGTAACGCTCTCTAATACTTCGATGGTGGGGGGACGTGACCTTCCCTCTACCGGTTTTGCTTGGTGGTCGGGAAATGCCCGACTGATTAATCTCTCCGGTAAATTGCTTGGTGCCCACGTGGCCCACGCCGGTTTGATCGTTTTCTGGGCTGGGGCCATGACCCTGTTTGAAGTTGCCCACTTCATTCCCGAAAAACCCATGTATGAACAGGGTTTAATTCTTCTGCCCCACATTGCTACCCTGGGTTGGGGCGTTGGTCCCGCTGGGGAAGTGACTGATATTTTTCCCTTCTTTGTGGTAGGGGTACTGCACTTAATTTCTTCGGCAGTTTTAGGCCTTGGGGGTATTTACCACGCCCTCCGCGGCCCGGAAGTGTTGGAAGAGTATTCCAGCTTCTTTGGCTACGACTGGAAAGATAAAAACCAGATGACCAATATCATTGGTTACCACTTGATCCTGTTGGGTTGTGGTGCTTTGCTACTGGTCTTTAAAGCCATGTTCTTTGGCGGTGTGTATGACACCTGGGCCCCCGGTGGTGGGGACGTGCGGGTGATCACCAACCCCACCCTCAACCCGGCGATTATCTTTGGCTATCTGTTGAAGGCGCCCTTTGGGGGAGAAGGTTGGATCATCAGTGTCAACAACATGGAAGACATCATCGGTGGTCACATCTGGATTGGTTTGATCTGTATTTCCGGTGGTATTTGGCACATTCTCACTAAGCCTTTCGGTTGGGCCCGCCGTGCCCTGATCTGGTCTGGGGAAGCTTATCTTTCCTACAGCTTGGGTGCCCTTTCCTTGATGGGCTTTATTGCCTCCGTCTTTGTTTGGTTTAACAACACTGCCTATCCCAGTGAATTCTATGGCCCCACCGGCATGGAAGCTTCCCAATCCCAAGCCTTCACCTTCTTGGTGCGGGACCAACGTTTGGGCGCTAACATTGCTTCTGCCCAAGGCCCCACTGGTTTGGGTAAATATCTGATGCGCTCTCCTTCTGGGGAAATCATCTTCGGTGGTGAAACCATGCGTTTCTGGGACTTCCGTGGTCCTTGGTTGGAACCCCTCCGTGGCCCCAATGGTTTGGACCTCGACAAGCTCCGCAATGACATTCAGCCCTGGCAGGTACGTCGGGCGGCTGAATACATGACCCATGCTCCCCTTGGTTCTTTGAACTCCGTGGGTGGGGTAATCACCGATGTTAACTCCTTTAACTACGTTTCTCCCCGGGCTTGGTTGGCGACTTCCCACTTCGTCCTTGGCTTCTTCTTCCTGGTGGGTCACCTCTGGCATGCTGGTCGTGCTCGGGCGGCGGCTGCCGGGTTTGAAAAAGGCATTGACCGGGAAACTGAACCCACGTTGTTCATGCCTGACCTCGACTAGATTGAGACTTTTCTGATTTTGCAAAGGTTTTGCTTTAGTTAAATCCAATTGATTAGTGTCCCCTGCCCATTTGGTGGGGGATTATTATTTTTAAGATAATCCTATTTTTTGGAGTGAGGCTAGTTACCTATTAGACGCGCGACTCGAAAGTTGTTCAGGGGAGTTGGAAAGGCTTCCAAAAACCTTTCCCCGCTGGTGTTTAACTGGATGGGGATGGCCCCTTTGGAATGTTCAAACACTAATGGAAGGGTAACCAATGCCGACCCCTTTAGCGAAAACAGGATGTCTCAATAAGCTAATACTACCGACCGAAAATTAACCGGAATCCATATTTCAAGACGCTGCTTGAGCCGTATACAGTGAAGGTTGTATGTACGGTTCTGAGGATAGGGATCGGAATATAACTAAAACTTGCTCCTTTACCCGATCGTTAGATACTCTGTTTAGGTAGCAAAAGCGTAGCAGCGTTACCCATTGTTTTAAAGTATTGAAGGAATTTCTGATGACCTCTGACAACACCGATCCCAAACAACATTCATCTTTAAAAGTTATCTATCGTTTTTTGGGAGGGGCTACAGTTGGCGCCCTTGTACTATTAATTCCTGTGACATATTCGACATTTGACAATTTTGGACTTGTTCAAGTAGGTGTTGCATTATTGCTAGTTACATTATGTGGCCTACTGTCAATTGTTTGGGGTGAAAAATTTATTGACGTGGTAATGCGAATGCTGAATGGCACTGGTCTCTAGGCGAGTGCAATCAGGTAGTTTATTTAGACTAACTACTGGGTTGTTAACGCCAATTTCTGCAGATCCCCTGCCATCGATTCACCCCCAATAGCCTAAAATGAAGCCTGTTGCCCCCGAGAAGCTTTTTCGCTATGCAGTTTTTGGACTTTATCACCGCCTGGGAAGGAAAATGGCTTTCCCAACGTACTAACTATAGTTTTGAGCAAAATGAAGCGGGCAATGACAAATCCGATGTGACAGTGCAAAGGTGGGATAGTCAAACTGAGCTAGGGCAATCGCTCCAAGCCCTGGCAGATTTAGACCATGGTGAAGGATTAATTATGTTGCAATTAAGTTGGGATACTTCCGTAGACTGGGGTAAGCCCAAAAATATCGGCTCCATTTACTACGGTTTTTTGCCCGATGGCGATCGCCCGGAACAGGGTCGGCTTTGGCGGGGCACTGGGGATGGGAGCAAAGTGTTCCTGCGCGGGGATTATCACCTGGGGTCAGACGAGTGTTTGACCTTGAATTTACAGGACGGAGAAACTCGCCTGACGGAAAGACATTGGTATGCTAGCCCTAACCTACGACTCCGCACCAGCCTGATCCAAAGGAGGGGAGGTTATAGTCATAGTGCTTTCTATTCCGATATCCGGCGTTTACCTCCGGCGGATCAGAACAATTAGCAATGGCTAACCTTGGCCAGAAATTTTTCCTTTACCCGTTTTTCCATGGCATTTTTTCAGCAAGATCCGGCCCTGGAGGATATGGCCCAGGCCATCCTTGAAAGCACCTGGCAGACCTTTCCTGCTTTGCAACGGGACCAAATTGCCCTGACCTGGTTAGTTTATGACGCGCCGGTGATGGTCAATACTGGAGGGGCGATCGCCGCCAATGAATTTTGGCAGTACCCCGTGCGGGGCTTTAGTTACCGGGGCATTGAACGTATTTATCCCGCTAGCGTGGTGAAATTGTTTTACCTGGTGGCCATGGCGGAATGGTTAGAAGGGGGCATGGTTAAGGATTCCCCAGAATTGGAGCGGGCGGTGCGGGATATGATCGTGGACTCCAGCAACGATGCCACCAGTTTAGTGGTGGATACACTCACCGGCACCAGCAGTGGGCCCATGTTACCGCCGGGGCCTTTTGAAACCTGGCAGCAACAGCGCAATATTGTGAACCGTTATTTTCAATCCTTGGGCTGGGAGGAGTTGCAGAATATTAATGTCAATCAAAAAACCTGGGGCGATGGTTACTACGGCCGGGAAAGGGCCTTTGTGGGGGAACTGTACGAACAGCGTAATATGTTAACCACCAACGCTGTGGCCCGGTTGCTGCACAGTATCATTGGCGGTGTGGCGGTGTCATCAACCCGTTCCCAACAGATGATGCAATTGCTCAAGCGGGATTTGACCGTGGCTCCAGCCCCCCCGGGAGAGAATAACCAAATTACTGGCTTTCTCGGTGAAGCATTACCCAAAGATGCCCAAATTTGGTCCAAGGCCGGTTGGACCAGCCAGGTGCGCCATGATTGTGCCTACATTGAAATTCCCCACCAGAGTCCCTACCTGTTGGTGGTGTTCACTGAAAATTCCGCCCTCGCCGGAGATCGTCGTTTATTACCGTTTATTTCCCAAGCCTTCGCCAATGCTTACTAAACCAGACCCATGGCTTCCCACTTTGAAAGGTCAAATCGACGCTGGTTAGATAGACTACCCAAAAATTTAACCGACAGTGCCCATTCCCTTCATCCCCGCACCCTTTTGGCGGCCATTGTGGTGGGGCTGATTACCGGAGCGGTGGGGGCTAGTTTTAAGTCCGCTGTTAATAATGTGCTCCAATGGCGATCGCAATTGGCCAGCCTTTTGTCTCCCATACCTCCGTTAGCTTGGCTGGTGACTGCCCTAGTTAGTGGGGGCATGGTGGCCACCAGCTTTTGGTTAATGAAGCGTTTTGCCCCGGACACCAATGGCAGTGGTATTCCCCAGATTGAAGGACATTTAGACGGAAAATTACCCCTGATCTGGCAGAGGGTATTGCCCATCAAACTAGTGGGGGGCTTTTTATCCCTGGGGGCCGGTATGTTGGCGGGTTTTGAAGGGCCAACCATTCAAATGGGGGGAAGTATTGGGCAAATGGCGGGAGGCTGGTTCAAGGCTAGCCAAGAAAATCAACGAATTTTAATTGCAGTGGGGGCCGGGGCTGGGTTGGCCACGGCTTTTAATGCCCCTTTGGCAGGCATGGCGCTGATTGGGGAAGAAATGCGGCCCCGTTTTCGCAATCAAACTTTGGCCTACCACGGACTACTGTTTGGCTGTGTGATGGCCACCATTGTGCTGCGGGTGATTCGGGGGCAATCTGCCATTATCAGTTTGACCCAATTTAAACGGGTACCCCTGGATTCCCTTTGGATGTTCATTATTTTGGGCGTTTTGTTTGGGGTCATGGGCTACGCCTTCAATCGGGGTCTATTCAAACTATTGGACTGGTTTGACCGGCTCCCTCCCCTGGCGGTGCAATGGAAGGGGTTGATCCTCGGTTCAGTCATCGGGATTTTGTCCCTATTGCCCTTACCCCTCACCAATGGCGGGGATAACGCAGTGCTCTGGGCTTTTAACAGCCAGTCCCATTCTTCCACGTTAATACTCGTATTTTGCGGCAGATTTTTGTTAACTCTGATTTGCTACGGCTCCGGGGCGATTGGTGGTATTTTTGCCCCCATGTTGGGTATTGCTTCCATTGCTAGCGTTGTCATAGCCCGGCATTTTCATTTACTATTTCCTGCCCAAATTCCCGAACCCGCCGTGATGGCGATCGCCGGTATGGGGGCTTTAGTTGCCGCAACGGTGCGGGCTCCATTGACAGCCATTTTGCTCACCATTGAAATGACTGATAACTATTTTGTGATTTTGCCTCTGTTGGTCACCTGCCTAGTGGCTAGTGTGGTGGCGGAAGGATTG
Source organism: Synechocystis sp. LEGE 06083 (assembly GCF_015207725.1). Taxonomy (NCBI): domain Bacteria; kingdom Bacillati; phylum Cyanobacteriota; class Cyanophyceae; order Synechococcales; family Merismopediaceae; genus Synechocystis; species Synechocystis sp. LEGE 06083. The sequence continues at coordinate 15,088 of NZ_JADEWJ010000032.1, read as the reverse complement.
GGGGGGAAGCCTATTTATGCAGTGTTGCTAGAGAGAACTTTAGCCAAACAGAAACATGGGTAAGATTGACCAGAAAAATGGATTTAAAGCCCCATCCTTCAGAAGATCTTTATTGGTTCTCTATGTAAATTCCCAGGGTTCGAATGGGGTCCCCGCCAATAACAGCCGCAAGAAAATTTAGCCTTCCCTTTGAACCTTGGGCTAACCCCTTCGGTCTAAACCCCCGTAACCGCCAAAGAGGTAGGTTTTGTTGGTTAAGCCCTTAGTCAATCCAGCGGTGGGGGAAAACGAAGCTAGCATTATCCAGCAAAGTCAGCAGGGTGATGCCGAGGCCTTTCGTCAACTTTATCGTCGGTACCAAGCTAAAGTCCGTTCCACCCTTTATCAACTTTGTGGACAGGATCAACTCGATGACCTAGTTCAGGAGGTATTTTTCAAGGTGTGGAAAGGATTGCCCAAACTCCGCAATCACAATTTTTTTGCCACCTGGCTTTATCGCATCACCTGGAACGTGGCCCAGGATGCCCGCAAACAATTAGGGCGATCACGCCAACGGATTCATCAACCAAGTTCTGCCTTAGCTGACAATGAAGGAGAAATCTCCCTGCAATTGTCTCGGCCAGAGGACAGCCCCGATCTGTTGCAACTCCACTACCAGGATTTAGTGCAACAGGGCTTGGCTACCCTCAGTTTTGAGCATCGCACTGTGTTGGTGCTCCACGATCTGGAGGACTTGCCTCAAAAGACCATTGCGGAGGTACTCAATTTGCCTGGGGGCACCATCAAATCCCGTTTATTTTATGCCCGGCGAGCCATGCGGGAATTCTTGCAACAACAGGGAGTTCAAGATGTCTTTTAATTCTTTTAACGCCGACCAGGAGGGTAAACTGAAGCATTTTTTGCAGGCCCATCGCCCTGGGATTCCCGCTCCGTCGCCGGAATTGGAAAACCAAATTTTGCAACGGATTAAGCAATGTCCCCGTCGTTCCTTCGTTTCTGGTCTTTCTTGGCAATGGCTGGGGGGAGGAGTTCTACTCGTTGGCCTAGTGGGGGCAGGACTCTTGGGTTGGCGATCGCCGATGCAAACGGCCCGGGAACCGGACATGGCCGAACTAGAAGCTTTTCTCCAGGAAAGTTGGTCTGGGGCCATCTATCCCGACAGCGTTAACGGCTTAGGAGCCATGGATAACCCTAACCAGGAATGGTGGTTACTGACCGATTCCCCAGGGCAATAGGACTATTTTTTGCCATTTTTATCTCTTCACTCAATTTTTCAAAGAACTTGATCACCATGAAAAAAATTATTATTGCTAGTCTGCTGAGCGGTTTAGCCTGTACTCTGACCGCTGTCCCTGCCATAGCCCAAAACCAGAATTTAGATTTACATTGGCAAAGTGGCGACGAAACCGAGCAATTGATCAGCCAATGGGGCTGGGGCAACAAAAAGGGAGGCCAAGGCCAATGGATGCAATCCCTAAATTTGACTGATAGCCAAAAACAGCAACTGGAAGCTATTCGTCAAAAGTATCAGGGGCAAATGCAATCCCTATCTGAACAATTACGCACTAGCCAAAACGAGCTGCGCACCCTGATGGCCGGTAATGGCAGTGACAGCGAAATTCGGGCCAAACATAGTCAAGTAGCCAATTTGCGTCAACAACTGGGAGAACTGCGCTTCAACAGCATGCTAGAAAGTCGTCAGGTGTTAACCCCGGAACAACGGCAAAAGTTCTCCGAATTAATGCAGGAACGTCGTAATAGTCGCCAGGGTCGCCGGGGCATGGGCAGTCAACAATAACGGGCGGCTAGGGGCTATTTGACCAACTGATAACGCCGTTTAAATTCCCGTTGTTGCTGATTATGGTCTACCACCGGGTCGGGATAGTTAACAGCTCGCCTTTCAATGGGGGAAAGTTTGCCGGTTAACAGATCCCCTGTGTCGAAGGGGGCTAACCGGGGTAACCAAGTGCGGATATATTCCCCCTCCGGGTCGAATTTTTGGGCTTGGGTATAGGGGTTAAAAATCCGCAGGGGTTTGGGGTCCATGCCGCTAGAAGCACTCCATTGCCAACCCCCATTGTTGGCCGCTAGGTCACCGTCATAGAGGGTCTGCATAAAATACAATTCCCCCCATTGCCAATTGAGAATCAAATCCTTGGTTAAAAAACTGGCCACAATCATCCGGCAGCGGTTATGCATCCAGCCCGTTTGGTTTAACTGGGCCATGGCCGCATCGATGATGGGGTAACCGGTCTCCCCGGCGCACCAAGCTTGGAAATGGTCTTGGTTTTCCTCCCAGGGAAATTCCTGAAACGGCGATCGATAGGGCCCCTGGGCTAAGGCGGGAAAGCTGTAAAGGCAATGTTGATAAAATTCCCTCCAAGCTAGTTCCTGTTGCCAAGTTTCAATGCTGGCCCGGGCTTCCTCACTGCGACTTTGGTCCCAAGCTGCCACAGTGGCTTGCCAGAGGGTTCTGGGGGAAATAACACCAAATTTGAGGGCGGCGCTCAGTTGGGAAGTGCCATCGAGGGCAGGGAAGTTGCGGGTTTGTTGATATTCCTCTAGGACATTGGCCACAAACCAGGCCAATCTTTCCTCGGCCGCCTCTTCCCCCGGCGCTAATGGGAGGGGTTGGTCCCAGCTAAAACCCAAATCCGTTAACTGGGGTATGGCCTGGGGCCCCAAGGGGTCTAATTTTTCCTGTTCTGCCGCACTTAAACCCTGTAGATCCTTGGGCGTGGACACCGGACTTGCTTTGGGTAACTGACGCCAATTTTTCCAAAAGGGAGTGTAAACCGTGTAGGGGCTACCTGCTTGGGTGAACACTTCCCCCGGATGATGCATGAGTTGATCCCATTCCGTGGCGATCGCCAAACCCCGTTCCCTTAGGGCTTGGGCCACTGCTAAATCCCGCTGTTGGGCGTAGGGTTCCGTATCCAAGGTCCAAGTAACACTGTGGACGCCCAAGGTATTGGCCAATTTTGGCAACAACTGCACCGGATCTGCGTGAAAAATCAGCAGTTGACTACCGAGACGTTGGTAATGGTTCTGTAAAGACTGTAGGCAACCGAGTAGGTAAGCCACTCGGGCCGGAGCCATGGCTTTAGCTTGCAGAATTTTGTTATCCAGACAAAAGACACCGACAATTCTGGCTGTTTTTTGCCGGGCCTTCGCCAAAGCTAAATGGTCATGGAGACGGAAATCCCGACGGTGCCACAGCAAAATTAGGGGGTGGTCAGACTGGTCAGACATGGGCAACAAAATCAACTGCTCCCCCATTGTGCCGTTTTCCCTGGTTTGTTACTAGGCAGGGGGGGTCAAATGGTTTTTCCAGAGAATTAGAGCATCTTCTCCATCGGGATAGTAACTCTTGCGACGTCCCGCCAACTGAAAGCCAAATTGATGGTAGAGGTCCATAGCCACCTGGTTGGATGCCCTCACTTCCAAAGTAGCTCGTTCCAACTGTCGGTGTGCCGCTGTGGCCAAAAGGGACTGGAGCAGGATTTTTCCCAATCCCTGCCGCCGATGGGCCTGGGCCACGGCCAACAAAGTGATGTGGGCTTCCTCTAAAATTTGCCAAAAGGCCCCCATGGCCACCAAGTCTCCCCCAGTTGCTAAACGAATTCCCCGCAGAACGCTGTTATCGCTATCCCATTCCCGCTCATAACCCCCTAGGGTCCACATTCCCCCCAAACACTGCTGGTCTAACTGGGCAAAATGGGGCAGGTCTTCCCGATGGGGCCAAAAAAGGTCGTATTTGGGGCAGAGAAGCGGAACCATTAGGTCGCCACCTGCTCTTGCAGTTTTAATTCCAACTCTTTTAATTGTTGCCGTTGGGTTTCTAGTTCAATTTGCCGCTTGGTCAAATCTAAATTTTTGGCGGCCATTTCCTGACGCCAGGCCTCTACTCTCCTCTTTTCCTGTTTTACCAAAGAAGAAAGGGCTTGATCCGGGGTAAAACCATTGGCAGTGGGGACAATTTCCAAAATTTCCAGTAGCCAGTCCAGCCCATCCCGAATTTGTTCTACCTGCTGGTCGGCATCGGTTTGAACCAACACTAAAGACCCTTCAGTCCAATGGCCTGGGTTGCCCAGGGGCAGGGTAAAGTTGCTCCTTTGCCAACACTGATGATTCTGGCAACTGGCCAAAACCATTAGTTGATGGCAATTTTCCTGCTGGTCAATGGTAATTTGGGCGAAGTGTAACATTATTTTCCCAGGCTCGGGCCCATAGCCTTATTCTCCACAGTTTAAGGCATTGTCTGATCAAGCTATGGTGGGGTTTACCGAATTGGCTCCTAGGGGCGGACTAATTCCTTTGGCACAGTGGAGGTGTTCTGGGGATTGGGGGTATCAGTGATGAGGCGAGCTCCCCGGCCTCTGGTGAAATAATTCCAGCCCCACTGCAACATGACAATTAGCTTGTTGTCGAATTCAATCAGGTAGTAAACGTGGGCCCAAACCCAGATCATCCAGGCTACCAGTCCCGTAAATTGGGCAAAGCCCAGGTCAACCACCGCCTTATTCTGACCAATCACCGCCAAGCTACCGTAATCCAGGTAACGAAAAGGGGCAGTCTCCCGATGCTGTAGGCGATCGCCAATGAGCTTGGCTAGATAGGCCGCTTCCTGCATAGCAACGGGGGCCACACCGGGCAGGGGTTGATCGCCTTGGTGGGAATAATTAGCTAAATCCCCCAGCACAAAAATATTGTCAAAACTGGCCACACTCAAATCAGGGTTGACCACCACCCGGCCGGCCCGGTCCAACTCGGCCCCAGTGCGATCGCCAATGATTTTACCAAGGCCGGAAGCCCGTACTCCAGCGGCCCAGAGCACTGTTTTTGCCACAATGGTTTCACTCTGGCCATTGTTATGTACTGTCACCTGCTCCGGGTTAATGTCCGTCACCATTCTTTCGGTTAACACCGTTACCCCCAAGTCTTCCAAATCCCGTTGGGCCCGGGCTGACAGTTGGGGCTTGTAGGGGGGCAGTACTCGATCAACCCCTTCAATCAGCAAAATTTTTGCCTCTCTAGTGTCAATGCGATGGAAATTATCCTTGAGAGAACTGTGGGCAATTTCGGCGATCGCCCCGGCCAATTCCACCCCGGTGGGCCCGGCCCCGACAATGACAAAGGTTAACCAAGCCTGTTGCTTTTCTGGGTTACTTTCCTTTTCCGCTGCTTCGAAGGCCGCAAAAATCCGTTGGCGCATGGTCAAAGCATCTTCAATAGTTTTTAACCCCGGTGCCAGGGCAGCCCAATGGTCATTGCCAAAGTAATGATGACTTACCCCAGTGGCCACCACCAGCCAGTCGTAGGGGATGGGGGCATGGTCTTTCAGCACCACTTTTTGTTTATCTGGGTCAATGTCGATGGCTTTATCCATCAACACACGAATATTTTTTTGGCCCTTCAGCACCCCCCGCAACGGGGAAGCAATGTCCGCCGGGGAAAGACTGCCGGTGGCCACCTGATACAACAAGGGTTGAAACAGATGGAAGTTTCGCTTGTCAATCAGGGTGATATCTACTGGCGATCGCCGTAAATTTTTTGCAGTGTAAAGACCGGCAAAGCCGCCCCCGACAATAACCACATGGGGACGACGGGGAGAGGTGGAGGCATTCATAGCAACGGCAAAAATATTACGATTTGTTAATGGTAATCATTTCCCTGGGGCTTACCAGTAATGGTTGTTACAAAGATTCCGATTATTATTGGGCAAACCCTGACTCAAACTTTAGTTCAGTGGCCTTGGTTTCGACAAAAGAACCAGGGCCAATAGTCAATGACAACGTTTTTTTCACAACGAACACAAAGGATTAACTTTTGTCAGGGATATTCCTTGGGGGAATGGGGTTACCTCGGTAAAAAGATTGTTTAAATTTGCCTAGCCCAGCCCAGAGACTAAAACCTAAACCAGTCAGTATTGTTAAACCCAATCCCAGGGCAAAATTAGGGGTAAAACTTAAACAAACCATCGGCAAACCCACTAGACAGGCAATGGCGATCGCCAGGCTCCCGGTTTGAATTTTTTCAATGTTAGCAAGGGCGTTGCGGCAACTATGACAATGTTTGGTGTGGGAATGGTAACGGTCCATCAATTGCTCTACCGATTGGCGATCGGGTAAAGAACTTTCCCCAAAGGGTTGAACTTGATACTGTTCAATCCAACGATGGAATTCCGCCACAAATAGATCGGCCTTAGTGGGCAGGTAACAAGCTTTTTCGTAGTTTGGCGATCCCCCCTTGCTCTGCACAAATCTTTCTTGGAAATGGAGAAAAATTTGGTCATCTTCTAGCACCCGGTTCTGTCCTAAATGGGAGTACCAACGAGGGGTTAAACCAATCGCAAAGCGGGGCAACTTACTGGGGAATTTGAAAGGAAAACGGGCAAATAAACGGCATTCCCCTGGGCGTATGGGCGTGGCATAAACCACCGTTAAAGTCCGGCCAAATTGCTGGGAAGTTAGATCGTGCCACATCAATCCCGGGGCAATGAAAGTGGTGGTTTGTTTACCCAAAGTACCTTTCCTCGGCCCCTCTTCCCAAACACCGGTAAAGCCCTGGCGATCGCCGTGGACAATTTCCAAATCCACTGGACTAACATTACTGCGTTTGCCCACGGTTTTATGGTGGGTGTAGGGAATATGGCTGGAATCCAACACATTTTCCATTAGGGTAAAGGCATCGTAGGGCAAATCCCGAAAAGTATTGAGACAAACCCACTCCGATTGGTCTTCCTCCAATACATCCACCAATGGCAGGGCAACTTTCTCCGCTAGCTCCACAGCTCCGGGAAAAGCAAACAATAAACCCTGGGCCACTCTAGTGGGGAGGGCACGCACACAAGCCCGTTTACTAGTGTGGGCTCGGCCGTCGGCATACTGTTGGGGAATGGCTTGACATTGACCTGACCCGGCAAAAGTCCAACCGTGGTAGGGACATTCCAACTGTCCGGCTTCATTAATGCGGCCTTCCGATAAAGGGGCTAAGCGATGGGGACATTGATCGGCGTAAACCCGCCATTGTTGGGCACTTTCCTCCCACCAAATCACCAAATCTTCCCCCAACAGAGTAAAACGAGTTGGCCTACGTTGGTCCAAATCCTCTTCATAGGCCAGGGGATACCACACTGCCCGACAGTCAAATTTGTTTTGGTCCAAGCCCCCAGCTGGCAAGGACTCAGCGACAACTTGATCTTGACGGGGGGAAGTTAAGAGACTGGTCATAGTAAAACTAGTGGGGTTCCAGGACGGGGGATAGCCATTACCCGGGGCGGACTATTAAGAATTGTAACGATTATTGATGACCTTTGGCCCCCAACAAAAAACGATCGCCTCCCGAAAAAGTTGAGCATGGCGATCGCTGTTATTGGAGTTATTAGTTCAGGAATTCCGAGCCATCAGGCAAGAAGGAATGCCAGAATCTGACTAGCATTCTACTCCCGTATTTCCAAAGGTTGGGGGTAGATTGAACTCAAGCAGGGCAAAGAAATTTTTTCCACCATGGGGGTAAAGCCCAACCACTGTTGGGAAAGCTCCGCAAACTGTTGAGGACAACCACTAACAGTGAAACGGGTGGCAATGGACATTTCTGAATTCCGTAGTCCCATCACTTCCAACTCTTGCCGGGCCGCCTTGACCACATGGCTGGCTGGATCCACTAGGCGGATATGGGAAGGCAAAATTTGCTGGAAGACGGGGGTTAAATGACGGTAATGGGTGCAACCAAATACCAGAGTGTCAATGTCCGCATCTAAGAGGGGTTTTAGATAACCCTTGGCCACCTCTAGGGTGTAGGGGTCATGGAGGCGGTTTTGCTCAATTAGGGGGACAAATTCTGGACATCCCATCTGCCAAACTAAGGCATCGGGGTTGACTTCGTGGATAGCATGGCGATAGGCGTTGCTGGCCGCCGTAGCCGGGGTGGAAATAACACCGATGCGCCGACCTTGACGCACTGCCGCCCGGGCCCCAGGGAGGATAACTCCCAAAATTGGCATATTAAATTCTTGTTGTACGGTTTCCAGGGCCAAAGCAGAACTGGTGTTGCAGGCCATGATTACCATTTTCACTTCCTCCTCTGCCATCCAAGTAAGGATTTCCCGGACATATTGGAGGATAACTTGCGGGGATCTGTTGCCGTAAGGTAGCCGTGCGGTATCGCCAAAATAAAGAATTGATTCTTTAGGTAATTGTCGATACAGCTCACGTAGAACGGTTAACCCACCCACACCACTATCAAAAACGCCAATTCGGCTACGCTGGGGCTCACGCATTTTATATGGGACTATACCTGTTAATTAAGGAAAGATGCTTGTCATTGAAACACGAATAATAGATGAAGTAAATAGGTTTTAGTTACCATATCCTTCATACAAGTCAAGTTTCTCTGAATTTGAATTCTATGGACGGACAAGACTTATCTTTGTTGCAGATACTCCAAAACTCCCTTGGCGATCGCCTGGGCCATCTGTTGTTGAAAAGCAGGATTAGTCAGTTTGTAATTGTCTTCATTGCCGGTGACAAAGCCCATTTCCACTAGGGTAGAGGGCATGCGGGAATTACGCAAAACGTAGAATCGAGCCTGGCGCACCCGGCGATCTCGCACATTTAGGGAGTTAACCACATTGCGGTGGATGGCTTGGGATAGGCCTGCATTGCCGTGGTAGTAAATTTCAAAGCCATTAACATCGGGACGCCCCATGCCCATGGAATTGGCGTGGATACTAACAAATAAATCAGCCCCAGCCCGGTTAGCCATGTCGGTGCGGCCTTGGAGACTAATGAAATAATCCCCCGTGCGAGTCATTAATACCCGGACTCCCTGTTGTTCCAAATATTGCTGTACATACCGGGAAACGGATAGCACTACGTCCTTTTCTTGCACTCCCCTGATGCCGATCGCCCCGGGATCTTTGCCGCCATGGCCAGGATCCACCACCACTAAACGACTGCCCCTGGGAATGGAGGGTAAATTGCCTGCGGGGGGACTGCTCCACTCCGGGGGAAAACTAGGGCCCGCATTGGCTGGGGGCGGCTGAACAGCAATGGAGACTTGGTCTCCACCGGTACCTCTCGGGGAAGAACTAGCGGATAAATTGCCCGACGGCCGGCTGGCGGTGGCATCGGGAATTAATTCCAAGGCATAAAGATTGCCCCCAGAACGAAACAGACGACCAAAACGACGACCAGTGTTGGGCTGAACCAGAATTAAAACTGAATCGGTGGTTTCCTGGCGAATATTGAGCTGATAAATGGGGCCCCCCGTGACCAACTCTGGACTTTGGAACTGGGGGGACAGTTGGGCCCGGTCTAAACGAATTTCGTAGTTACCCGTTAGACGATTGAAATTCCCCCTAGCACTAATCTGGCGATCGCCACGGATGATCAATTGGCTATCATCCCTGGTCACCTCAATGGCGGTGATATTGGCGAGATTACGGTTGGAAGCCTGACTCACGAGGCGATTGTTGGGGCTTCTATTACCAGAAGAACTGGGGGAAGAATTAGAGGTGTTATTACTGACCGGAACGGCCGCCGATCCAGGAGCTTGGTTAGAGCCCCCGGACCGGTTAATCTGCTTTGGGAGCAGAACTACGCCTCCCCCCACCCGGCTATAGTAGGCATTCCAGCCTCCGCCACTGTCCGCTAGGGCCAGGGAAAGGCGGGGATTATTGGGATTGTCGGAAAACTTAATTTCTTCCACTCCGTATTGCCCCACGGGCAAAGACTGCCCCACCAAACTTTCCGGGAGCACCGCCCCAGCGAGTTCAAAGTTAACCGTGGATTGGCGCGCATTGGGTTGGATACGAATATTACTGTTGTCACCGTTTTTATCCAAACGGACAAACAGCCCATTGCCGGTGACCTGTAAGTCCTGCTGACCGGCGCGGCGGGAGTTAGCTGCAGTTAAATTCTGACTAGGCAGAGAAGAACCGTCGGGATTGGGGGCAGGAGCATTGTTATTGCTCGCTGGGGCCAGTTCGGGGGTAGGCAATTCCACCACCCACTGGGTCGGGGTGATGCCCCGGACCTTAACCTGTTGGGGATCAACCGTGTAGCCTGCTTCCAGTTCTATCACTACCCTGGTGGTGAAACTGTCCGGCTCCCCAATACGAATTTCCCTCACCCTGCCAGATCCGGCTTGGCGCACGGTCGGGCCACTCAAGGTGGTGCCGGGTAAATCCACCACAATGCGGGTGGGATTGGGGATCAGTTGGGCGGTGGGCTGTACCCGGGAATTGGTGTAGAAAGTGAACCGATTTTGGGAAGCATTGAAATTCCAGTTAACTAACTGCCCCGCCATGGCTGGCAGACTGGTTAACAAGACCGATAGAAAGGTAAGAGCAAAACCAGGCAATCTTGACATAGGGACTTCTCAACTCAATGAACCGCTGAACGGACCTTTTGTCTTCCCCCAGATGACCCATCCAGAGCATTGGGGTGGTAACAAGTCATTCAGCGGATTGTTAGGGGCCGCCGCCAACGGGAACATTAATCAAAACGGTATGGCGTATAGTCTTGGGAGATAGTAACCGCAATACAGTTCCCAAAGCAAGCAAGTAGAGCCTTTCGGGGCCCAACCAGGTCTTTCCCCCCCAGCTACCATTGAGGCGATCGCCGGGGAAGGCAGTTTTTTTAGACGACATTCCCCTCAGGAAGGTTCATTTTTGAGCCAATCCCCCAGGGGACGGGTAAGCCAATTCAATCCCACTGTTAATTGATGCTGCCAAGTGGGAAAACGGTAGAGATAGACCAACCGGCGGGCCAATAAAGCGGCCGGACCACTTAATTTAATGCCTAAACCGCTCAACACAGCGCCATCGGTGCCCAGGGCCAGCATTTCCCCTAGGGGTTGATAACGACAGGGCAGGAGAGGACGTCCAGTTAAGTTAGCCCAAATGTTCCAAGCACAATAGTCTGCCTGTTGGAATGCCCCCTGGGCCGTGGTGGGAATTAATTGACCGTTGGCATCCCGACCTTCGGCCCCGTCCCCCAAGGCAAAAATGTTAGTTTTTCCTTCCACCTGCAGTTGGGCATTGGTTTTAAGCTGACCTTGGTCGTTATGGGGCAGGGCTAAATTACGGATGAGGGGGGAAACGGTGGTGCCCACAGTCCAAAGCACCAAATCCACTGGAATTACATCTTCCTGTTCCCGGAACTGGAGGGTGACATCGGTGGCGGTGATGGCGGTGACGGTGGTTTCCGTATCTACCCAAATGCCCTTGGCGGAGAGACTGGCCTGGGCCTGTTGACGATTGAATTCTGGGGACATGGCTAAAATTTCTTGGCCCCGTTCAATAATGCGGATGCGGCCTCTTTCCTCCAGGCGATCGCCGAGTTTGGCTGCCAATTCCACCCCACTGTAGCCCCCACCGACAATGGCCACTCGGATTTTTTCGGTATCGGATTGTTCTAATAGTTTTAACTTTTGCTTGAGTTTATAGGCATCTTCCAGGGTGCGGAATCCCAAACCATAATCCTTCAGCCCCGGTAGATTGGGTAAAGGAGTTTGACCCCCCAGGGCAATGACTAACTGATCAAACGCTAAATTTTCGTCCCCCTTGTCCTGGTCATTTAACAGCACCTTCTGGTGGTCAAAATCAATGGCCGTCACTTCTGCCTGGCGAAAAACTACCCCTGATTCCGCCAACAGTTCCACAAAGGGGGGAGCAATTTCCCAAGTTTGCATTTCCTCCGTCACCAATTCGTAGAGAAAAGGAGCAAACAAAAACCGATCCCGTTGGTCGACGAGGACAATTTCCGGTGGGGTATGGCCCTCCCAGGGCAGTTGACTGAGGCGCAGGGCGGTATAAAGTCCGCCAAAACCTCCCCCTAAAATACAAATCCGTGGTCGAGCGTCCGTCATAATCTCTAGCCAGTGGTGAGGGCTTGTTACGTTTCGTAATCAAATTGCTCCTATTCTAGCCGTTTGAGCATGGCGGCGCGGGCTTGCTGGGCCAGGCGGTCTTCCAGGGGCGCTAACTGTACTTGCTCTTGATACTTTTTCTCCAAGGCTGTGCGGATCAACCAATCAGCTAAAAAGGGATTTTTCGGCAGCAGGGGGCCATGGGAGTAGGTGGCGATCGCCTTTTGGTGGAATGCCCCTTCAAAACCATCTTCGCCGTTGTTGCCATAGCCGGTTTTAACTTTACCCAGGGGAGCAACCGTTTGGAGGTAGGTACGGCCACCGTGGTTTTCAAAGCCGATCACAATGGGAATTTCCCCGGTCATGGCCTGTAATTCCTGACGGAGGGGTTCAGCGGTAATTTCAAACACCACGTTACCAATGCACCGTTTCGCTTCTGGTCCTGGATGTTTACTGACCATATCCAGCAGTCCCAAACCCTGAATGCGTTTCCCCAGGGCGGGTTCATAATAATGCCCCAGCAGTTGGGGAGAACCACAGGTGAAGACTCCGGGAATGCCGCCGTCTAGTTGATTTTTTAGGGTCTCTGCCTTAGCGCCCTGCAAATCCCGCATGACAATTTCCTGTTGTCGATCCTGGGCCCCGCCGCCCACAATTACGTCGGCTTGGAGAAATAGTTCGGCGCTGCTGGTCTGTTCCAGGGGAAGAATTTTCACAGGGATATCCCGCCATTGACAACGACGTTGGATGCAAATGACATTGCCCCGATCGCCGTAGGTGCTCATGAGTTTGGGATAAAGCCAGCCGATTGTTAATTCCATACTTTTTTAATGGGACAGATCAATTCCTGGGATCAAGACATGGTTTGGATGTAAATCTTGGCACCACTGACTACAATAGTCGAGAAAATCTTCCCATTTTCCCTAGGCATTTTCGATGTTGCCGTTGATTTTACCCGCTCTCCTTTCCCTTTCCCTCACTGCCCATCCTTTGAACCCTCACGCCAATGCCATGGTTGCTTCCATTAATTACACTGACCTTAGTTTTGAACAGGCCATTGCCCATAGCCAGGAACTATTGCTAGAAATTGCGGAAAATAACATCAGTGACCAGGAAATGACCACGGCGATCGCCAATTTGGTGGCCACGGAAAACGGAGCCCGGGGTTTTTTCGTCACTTTTCTCACTGCCCAAAATTTCCCCCTGGCGGATCAACCAAACCCAGCCTTATTGACGGCCCTAGGTTCCTCTCCGGCGATCGTGGGGGAACTTTTGGTGAAAAATTTGGCCATGGCCACCGCCACAGCAATTCTCCATCAAAGAGCGGGGGACGGTGAGGCGGCCCAGGGTTCCCAGCAAGTGGCCCAACGGACCCAGACCTTAATCAACGAGCTATCCCTACCAGGCTTACCAGAAAAATTGACAGAGTTAGAACAAAGTTTGGACGGTCCTGGGCCCTACGAAGCCTTTTTGCAACGGTGGAATTATGACCAGGAGCAGAGGGAAGCTATCCGCCAGGCGATCGCCCAGGTTGAATAGCTACCCCAGAGTGGATCGAAGCCGGGGAATAGGACTACGGCAAGTTATCTGCCCCGGCCCATTTACCCGACTGGGAAAAACAAGATTTTTTTGTCGGGGGTTGACAATCTCCGGCACAACTGATGTAATGGTAAAAGTCTGAAAAACCTGGGTCTGTAGTTCAATTGGTTAGAGCACCGCCCTGTCACGGCGGAAGTTGCGGGTTCGAGCCCCGTCAGACCCGTTAAAAGAGAGTAATAATAATCCTTCAACGAGCCCCCCGAGCCTTTCCACTACTTTGCTTTGGGCCGCCAATCTTTAATATTCCAAGTGGGTCGGTCCCAGGGAGTTAACGCCACCCCATCCAGGCGATCGCCGACCCCCACCACACTAGCGCGATGCACTAGGGGCACCAGAATATAATCATCCACTAACAAATCGTTCATTTGAATGAATAGTTGTTGGCGCTTTTCCGGGTCTAGTTCAGCCACCGCCTTTTGCCAGATCTGGTCGTATTCTTCGCTACAGTAACGCCCATAATTGTCTCCACTCCATTGATTCTCTGCGGTGGGAATGGCCCCACAGGTGAAGGTTTGCATATATTTGCTCGGATCCGGGTTAGTGTTGCCCGTGGTGAACATGGACAAATCCCCCTGGAACCTTTCCAACGTATCGGGATTGGCCGGATCACCGGAAAAGAACACACTGGGGTCAATGCTTTTCAGTTCCACCCCCACCCCGATCGCCTGGAGAGTTTGTTTAATTACCTGCTGGGTCTTTTGCCGGAGGGGATTAACGCTGGTTTGGAATACCATTTGCAACTCAATACCATCCTTATCTCGAATGCCGTTGCCGTTACTGTCTTTCCAACCCGCTTGGTCGAGCAATTGCTGAGCTTCGGTGGGATTAAATTGAAAACTTGTATTTTGGGAAGCGTACTGCTGGGGCAACAGTAAAACGTTAGCTGTGGGTTGTCCCGTAACGCCATAGAGTTGCTTGGCAATCAAATCCCGGTCAATGCCCAACGTAATCGCCTTCCTCACCAGGGGATCCTGCAAAAAGGGATGGGGAAACTTCACCGAGGAGCGATCGCCATTGGTGCGACCAGGGTCCGGGTCACTAAGATTGAAAATCACGCGCTCACTCAAACTGCCTAAATCCGCCACAATTTCTCCCTTGCCTCCTTGGGCCAGGGATTGGAGAATGTTGTCCTCCACTTGTAAATTGAGGGCAAAATCCGCATCCCCCGTTTGCAGTACGGCTCTTGCTGCAGAGGTGGCATCGCCTCCCCCCTTCACTTCCACCTGTTGGAAGCCGACATTTTCCTTGTCTCGATAATGGGGGTTAACTTCATACAACACCACATCCCCCGGTTTAAAGTTAACAACCCGATAGGGCCCCGTACCGATGGGTAACAGATTGGCTGGGGCTTGGCGCGCCTTTTCGCCGACAAAATCCTGATAAATATGTTGGGGGAGAATCATCCCTTCACTACCCACAAAGGGCAAAAACCAAGCGGGATTAGGTTCTTTAAAGGTTATTTTGACCGTGTTTTTATCTAAAGCTTCCACCTTGGCGATCGCCTCATAGGTGCCGGTGCTGGTGGCTCCGGTTTTGGGGTCGCTGAGAAATTTGTAGGTAAAAACCACATCCTCCGCTGAGAAGGGTTGCCCATCAGACCCTGTCTCTTATACAC
>NZ_JADEWJ010000343.1:0-3454 GCF_015207725.1 Synechocystis sp. LEGE 06083 | reverse complement strand
CGGCGATCGCCAAGGATTTTACCCAAGGTTTTCGGCGCATAGTAAATAATAATTCCCAGCAAAATGGCCAGGTTAAAGAGGTTGGCTTCCAAAAAATCTAAATTGATTCCGAACCCCCCTTCCCCCGCCGCATGGGCTTCGGCCGCTAGGATGAACAAGGTATTAAGCATAATGGCAACTAAGTCTATAGGGCACTTATTTAATCAATTCAGGGCCTAACAATTTGTGCAAAATCTGATCACTCAGGGCCGCCACCTCCTGTTCCAAGGAACTCAGAGCCGACTGCCGTTGGGCCTCGATTTCCTGCGCCGCCGTTTCCTTCTGCCGTTGGGATTCCCGTTGGGCCTCCGCAATCTTTTCCGCCGCCAAACGCCTAGCTTCCGCTTGGGCATCGGCGATCACAGCCTGGGACTGCCGACGGGCATCGGTAATCTGTTGCTCATACTCCTGGGTAATCGCCTTGGCCTTGGCTAACCGCTCCCGGGCATCCTCTTCATTGGTGCGAATGTAATCAGCCCGTTCATCCAAAACCTTATTCATTGGCTTGTAGAAAATGGCATTGAGCAGGAACGCGAGAACCACGAACTGCAATGCCATCAGGGGCAGGGTGGCATCAAAATCAAACATTGTTTTACAAAAACTAGGTCAGGGATTAGCGGAATAATCCCCACAAACCCAACGAATAGCGGATTAGCGGGGTGAGGAGACGCGATCAACTCACGTCTCGGGCTACGAATCCGTCCTTACGCGAAGGGGTTGGCGAACAACAATACGAGGGCGATAACCAGACCGTAAATTGTCAAGGATTCCATGAATGCCAGGGTCAACAGCAAAGTACCCCGAATTTTTCCTTCAGCTTCGGGTTGGCGAGCAATACCGGACACGGCTTGGCCAGAAGCATTACCTTGACCAATACCAGGACCGATCGCCCCTAAACCAACAGCAAGGGCAGCGGCAATGACAGAAGCGGCAGCAACGGTAGAATCCATAATTTTTTTCCTTTTAGCTAACAAAACGACAGTAAAGTTTAGGATTTTCGGAGTAAATTTCCACCAGATTAAAAACAGACCTGGGGAAACGGACAACTCCTGGGGTGAGCATGGGCCCAGGCAAGCATCGGGCAGGGCAGGTCAACCGCAAGGGGTTAAACTACCATGGCCGCAGATATCTTACACCGGAGGGCTAATGCTCCTCACCTTCAGACTCGATCGCCTCATGGATATAGGCTCCGGCTAAAGTGGCAAACACCAAGGCTTGGATCGCACTGGTGAATAAACCCAATGCCATCAGGGGTAAAGGTACAAGTAAAGGCACAAGCAGTACAAGCACTGCCACCACCAACTCGTCCGCAAGGATGTTACCAAATAAACGGAAGCTCAGGGAAAGGGGCTTAGTGAAGTCTTCTAAAATCTTGATGGGTAAAAGAACGGGAATGGGTTGCACATAGTTGGCGAAATACCCCAACCCCTTCTTCCTGAGACCTGCATAGAAGTAGGCCAAGGAGGTAAGCAACGCCAGGGCAACAGTTGTATTGATATCGTTGGTGGGGGCCGCCAATTCTGCTCCATCGGGGATGTGAATTAGCTTCCAGGGTAATAGGGCCCCGGACCAGTTAGATACAAAAATAAACAGAAACAATGTGCCGATAAACGGTAGCCAAGGGCGGTATTCCTTTTCCCCCAGTTGGTTCCGTGCCAGATCCCGGAGGAACTCCAGCACATATTCCATGAGGTTTTGGATGCCGCTGGGAACCCGTTGCACATTTCGCGTAGCCGCGAGGGAAGCAATTACCAGCAATAAAATGACAAACCAAGAGGTTGCAAATGTTTGCCCGTGTAATTTGAGGTTCCCAATTTCCCAATACCACTGCTGACCCACTTCCAGGGCAGCTAGAGGAAACAAATTTAAAACACTCAAACCAGCTAACATTGTTATTCGGTGAGATTGACGGGGTAAAGAGGAAAGCTGTTGGCACGCAACAAACCTTAGCAACCAGGAAAGGCTCCCTTGCATAAACTAGGAGATACTACCCCGGAACTAAGCTAGTCCATAGCCCAGACCTTTCTTCAACCTCTCATCATCTAATCCGCTGTGGGCGTAAACACGCTTTGCAGCATATAGAAAATGATCGCAGCTTTATAGGTTAGGAATCCCAGAAAAATAGGTAAAACCTCGAGGCTTTCCCTTTGGGTGGCGATGATGATCAGCCCAACAAAAACTGCTAAACCTTTCACCCCAGCCCGCCCAGACTGGGTTCCGATCCTTTCCACATCTTTTGCCAATAGCTTGAGATATATCAGTCCCACCAGTGCTCCGAGCAAATAATTTAAAGCTATATTGAGGGAATAGGCCCAGACAACACAGACAAAAATTATTGCCGTAGCCACCAGGGTCCAGGTCAACAACTGCCGTTGCAACCGGTAAAAGTCAGCCATTCCGTTATCCACTACCGTTTCCGCTTCCATAAGCTTCGGGGCAGGGGCACTGGGGAAATTTTGACCCTCGGACGATGGAGTTGGCGGTGTCACACTCTGACTACTAGCAAGGTGAGAAATGGAGTTTGGGCAACGGTCTTCCTTGGTAATCAAGGACCACCTACCCTAAGCCAGAAGCGATCATATCACGCTGTCGCAACCGATTCTTAGTTTTTTGTTTTTTGTCTAGACCCCTAGCAAGGACGGCAATCCCCCTGGCGATCGCCGCAGAAAATTGCCAAGATCACCTAGGTAGCTGATTCTGGCCGTTGTCCGAGGCCCGTCAGTTCCCCCATCCTGTGTAGCATTTTTCCCCAGCGGCCATGGTTCTTCCCCCCAATTCTCCCCAGCCCGAGGTCAACGAAGCCGAAAACCCAGACAAAATTGACCAGGAAATTATTACCCATCCCAATCACCCCCTAGCTCCGTCCGACCAAGCAGAGCAAACTTGGCCAATTCATACATGGTGGCAAAACACCCGTCAGCATCTGCAAAACCTCCTGCCCCTGGAGTATTTGAAAAAAAAGCTCCTAGACCGCCTCTGGGTGGATGAAGCCGAAATTGCCGACATCTTGGCCCAGTTGCGTCAGGAACTGCCCACCACGGAAGCCTTGCTCATCGGTAAACCCCAATCCGGGAAAAGCTCTTTGGTAAGGGGATTAACCGGGGCCTCCGCTGCCATAGTCGGCCAAGGTTTCCAGCCCCACACCCAAAACACCGCCCGCTATGCCTATCCTTCGCCAGACCTTCCCCTGTTAATTTTCACCGACACCGTTGGTTTGGGGGATTTGGGCCACGACACCCAATCTTTAATTGAAGAGCTCAAGACCGAACTGGCCGACCCGCAGGAGGTTAATCCAGCGGCGAAAATTTTACTGCTTACTGTCAAAATTACCGATTTTGCCACCGACACCCTCCGGCAAATTATTGAGGATTTAAAAACCGCCTATCCCCAAATTCCCTGCCTGTTGGTGGTGACC
>NZ_JADEWJ010000342.1:0-3492 GCF_015207725.1 Synechocystis sp. LEGE 06083 | reverse complement strand
TCAATACAATGCGAAGACAAAAAGTTAGATTGGCTACAATGGATCTACGAATTGCGACGATCGCCATTTCTCACAATTTAATATTACTTACTAGAAATATCGCTGATTTCAATCAAGTTCCGAACTTAGTTGTGGAAGATTGGACGGCATAGTTGCAGATTGAATATTTATCCAAAAATTAATGGAGCTTATTTTGTGGAGTCTAAACTGAATTCTGTGCCAGGGGATGCATTAGGTTATCTACGACGTTTAGATCAGCGTTGGCAGGCCCTATGTCAGGGAAATTTACCTTCCGTTTTTGAAGTGGTTCAAAAAGTTAATATCAACTTGGGGGAAACGGATTTTGACGCAGTAATTTGCGGTGGTACCCTGGGAATTTTATTGGCTGCCAGTTTACAAACCAATGGTTGGCGCATTGCCGTCCTAGAACGGGGCAAATTACAAGGTCGCGCCCAGGAATGGAACATTTCTCGCCAGGAATTACAAACTTTTGTTGAATTAGAGTTACTCACCCCAGAAGAATTGGAAACGGCGATCGCCAGTGAGTATAATCCCGGTCGCATTGCTTTCCATGGCGGGCAAGAGTTTTGGGTGGAAAATGTTTTAAATGTGGGTGTAGACCCAGTTTATTTACTAGAAAAACTTAAGCAAAAATTCCTCCAAGCCGGAGGTACATTATTAGAGCATAGTGCCTTTCAGAAAGCAACTATTCACCCCGATGGAGTTACTATTAATTATCAGCATAATGGAGAAAATCAAGTCGATCAAAAACTCACCAGCCGTTTGCTCATTGATGCCATGGGGCACGGTTCTCCTTTAGTAAATCAATCTCGGCAAGGGGAAATCCCCGATGGAATTTGCCTTGTTGTTGGTAGTTGTGCCCAGGGGTATTCTGACAACAGCACTGGAGATTTAATTGCCACCACCACCGGGATTGCCAACAATTGCCAATACTTTTGGGAAGCTTTTCCTGCTCGGGATGGCCGCACCACCTATTTATTTACTTATGTAGATGTGCATCCAGACCGCATCAGTTTAGAATTTCTTTTTGAGGAATATTTTCGTCTATTATCTGAGTATCAAAAAATCAATCTAGACCAACTGCAATGGCAACGGTTTTTATCTGGTTTTTTCCCTGCTTATAAATCTAGCCCTCTACATTTTCCTTGGGATCGAGTACTAGCCGTGGGGGACAGTGCCGGCAGTCAATCCCCTGTTAGCTTTGGTGGTTTCGGCGCCATGGTCCGCCATTTACAGCGGTTAACTCGGGCCATTGGTGAAGCTCTGGAAGCGGATTATTTGACCGCGGCGGATCTGGCTCTTTTGCAACCCTACCAACCGAATATCGGGGTTACTTGGTTATTTCAACAAACCATGGGGGTTAAAGTTGGACAAAAATCAGATCCAGATCAAATTAATCGCTTAATGAATGCGGTTTTTACTGTCATGGATCGGCAAGGTCAAGAAGTCATGGGACCTTTTTTACAAGATGTAATCCAATGGTCTGGTCTAACCCAAACTTTGCCGAGGGTAAATCCGCTCATCGTGTTACCTTTATTGCCCCAAATTGGTCTACCAGCTTTGCTAGAATGGTTAGGTCATTATGCCAACTTAGCGGGCTACAGTTTAGCTTATCCCTTGGCTAAAAATATCCTATTTACTAACCCTAATTTTGGGCAAAAACGTCGCCTAGAGGCTTGGTATTATGGCTCTGGCTATGATTTTCATCATTGAAGATTTATCGGTTATAACGTGATGGAACTGAGGATGGCATTGCTAATGTACTAGTTGTTAATGGCACTCCTAAAGAAGCTATTTTTCTTGGCTTCCACGAGCCGGCGAAGTTATTTATGTACTTAAAATATAAAATGAATAGCAATCATTGCGAAGGGGGTTTATCTGAGCTACTTTTACCGTTATCCTCTAAAATTTAGCTATCGTAGAAATTATATCAACTTGCACCACTGAATTGACTGATTGAGCCATGAGTAATAATGACAAAGATAAACGTCTCCCCTGTCCATCGTGCGGTTCATTGCATATTTTAAAGAACGACAGCATTCGCAACAAGAACAAAGGTATTTGTGCGAAGGATGCGGCAGGCAGTTTGTGGAAAACCCTAGCAAACATTATATAAGCGAGTAAGAAATTGAATACATTAAACGAGGTCTTCTAGAGCGAATCTCTCTAAGATAATGTCTGTCATAAATGCTGGGAATATCAATTAATTGGTTGCAGAATTATGTTAATAAGTTTTATCGCTCAATCTCTTTTGAAACAAGTAGTCTAGCTTCTTGCATTAATAGTTTGATTCTCGAATGTGATGAGTTATGGTCATTTGTTTGCTCAAAAGACAACCCTGTTTATCTTTGGTTATCATTAAACAGAAATACGAAGGAAATTTTAGGCTTTCATTTGGGTGATAGGACAAAAAAAGATGCTCAAGATTAGTCAGGAAGCGCCTTTCATTTTCTAAAAACTTTTTCAATCATGAATCCGCTATTTTATATTTTATCAACCACCATAGGGACTGAACAGAATTTTGTGTAAGGGGAGTAAAATCCAATCAAAAGGAGGAAACCCCTGATGGTACGCAAAAAACAAGAACCAAATCGTGTCGATAGCCTACTAGAAGAGTTGCTGGAAGAGCATCAAACCCCAGAAGAAATACTGGGAGAGTCAGGACTACTAAAACAACTGACCAAACGTTTGATAGAAGGTGCATTGGCCGGGATACTAAACCATAACTTAAACAAGCAGGCAGAGGAAGGAAAGGGCAACAGCCGCAACGGCTACTCAAGGAAAACAGTGCAGTGCGGGCAAGGGAAAATGGAATTGTCAATCCCTCGAGACCGGGGGAGGGGAACTTTGAGCCGGTGTTAGTGCCCAAACATGAACGTCGCATCATGGGATTGGACGAAAAAATTCATGCCCTCTATGCCAGGGGTATGGGGACTCGGTATATCAGTGCTCAACTAGAGGAACTCTATGGAGCCAAGGTGTCAGCGAGCTTGATTAGCGAAGTAACCGGCACAGTAATGGAGGAAGTCAAGGCTTGGCAAGTCTATCCATTGGCAGAAATCTACCCCATCGTTTACCTGGATGCCTTGTACGTGAACATCAAGGTCTCAGGTTGAATCAGCAAACGAGCGGTCTATCTGGCCCTAGGGATTAACCGGGAGGGAGACTGGGTCTTTAGCTTGGGGCGGTCAAAGCCGATGGTGCTAAATTCTGGGAGTGATCTAAATCTTCCTCTTTACACAAAATTTATAGCATTTTTAGCGGAAGTGAGGTCAGTCCAAACCTTTGCAAGGCTTGATTTAAAAGGCTTTACACATAACTTATATATCTGAAAATCGCTATAGCCCTCTTTCATCAAAATGGGTGAATTAGAATGGAGATAAAAGGCTGGAAAGCTTGGAGGGAGTATGACGAAGGTAAGAGAAGCGAAAAAGACAGTACAATGTGTAGACACGTATAGTAAACTGTATA
>NZ_JADEWJ010000341.1:0-3495 GCF_015207725.1 Synechocystis sp. LEGE 06083 | reverse complement strand
GACCAATAAAGATAGACCCGTGCGCTATGACCCCAAAGCGGCAACTTTAGATACAGAAGCAGGCCAAGCCTTTGCCAACAGTCCCGATGCGGTGGCCGCTGTGCTTTATGCTGACACCGGCAGTGTGTTGGTGCAATCCGCCTACCGTCAGGGATTGATGGATGGAGTGACCCTACTATTAACCGATGGGGTTTATTCCCCCGATTTTGTGGAAAAAGTTGGCAAGGATGCCAACGGCGTTTCCCTTTTATCTGGAGCCTTGGGCACAGTGCCCGGTGCCGATGGTAAAGCTCTGGATGCCTTCACTGCCCAATGGAAGGATGCCACCGGTGGGAAAGATGTAACGGCCTTCGTAGCCCACACCTACGATGCCACTATTCTGATGATGCTGGCTGCGGAAGCCGCTAAATCCAATACGGGGGCAGGGATCCAGAGTAAGATCAGGGAAGTGTCCAACGGCCCCGGGGAAGAGGTCACCGATGCCTGTGAGGCGATCGCCATGGTGCGGGAAGGCAAGGAAATTAACTACCAGGGGGCCAGCGGCAATGTAGACATCGACGAAAACGGCGACGTGGTCGGTAGTTACGATGTCTGGACGGTGAAGGGGGATGGCACCCTAGAGGTAATTGATAAAGTTACCCCTGGTTCCTAGAGCTTCTCAGGAAACTGTTTCAGTCAACTGTTGAGGATTGATTACAAAAAAAATGTCCCCCATTGGTTAATCCAGGGGGCTTTTCTTTGAGGGTAGCTTTGCGTTGTTCAACTTCGGTTTTGTCTTTAGTAGATGGGCACTTCTTCCACTTCTGCTAGGGGTTCTGGGGTCAACACATCCGGCGATCGACTCCCGGAAAGTTGTTTGAGCAGTTGGGAGCGGGGATCGTGGAGCAAATAAAAAACTTCGTCCCCAATCTGGGCATTTTCAGTGGTCTTAGCTAGTTGCAAATTACCTTGCCGTTTTAGCATTAGGGGCAGTAATTCTCCAGAACGGATTAGGGCCTGGGTGTGGGCCTGTTGCAGGGCTAAACCGGCCTCCTTAAAGAGGGTCTTACCCAGTTTAATTTGCCCGTCTTTGAGGTACTGATTCCAGGTTTTGAAAGTTTTTTGCTCCATGAAAATTCTTACCCCTTTGTTTTTCAGTAGGGGATTATTTTCCGGTAAATTATCCGGGGCAATCACACACACCCGGGGAGGATTAAACTCGTTGATGGTATTTTGGGCCAGCACTAAATTCACTTCCCCATTATTGGTCAGGGCCATAAATGCCCCCATTTCCTCGATACCCGCTTTTTCCAAGGCATGGGAGTCCAACGCACTGGTTTGAATGGCCGTTAAGCCTTCGGCGATCGCCGTGGCACAGGCTTCCGGGTCACTATCAATCAATACCACCGATTCCCCTTGGGCCTCAAATAAACGGGCCACCAATCGCCCTAGGGGTGTGCAACCGATAATTACTGCGCCGGTGGTGTGGGTGTCGGTAATGCGCAGCAGTTTAGCCAAAGGCTTGGCCGTTAACCCCTGGATAAACACCGTCATCATAATGGTGAGAAACACAATTGATTTGATCGCATCGCCACCGTTAATGCCCCGTTCGGTTAACAGGAGGGAAAAGAGGGAAGCAACGGAAGCAGAAACAATACCCCTGGGGGCGATCCAAGCGACAAAAAGTTTTTGTCGCCAGTTGAAAGTGCTCGTCCAAGTACAAATGGCAACGCTAAAGGGACGAATTACCAACATCAACACCGCCACGGTGATCACACTGCCCCAGCCTAAAGCCCCAAAACTGCTCAGGGACAATTCCGCCGCCAGTAAAATAAATAGCACTGACACACAAAGCAGGGTTAATTTACCTTTGAATCGTCGCAAAAGTCGGTTATCCGGCAGGGCAGAGGAGTTGAGATAAATACCCATGGCAACGGTGGCCATTAAGCCCGATTCACTGAGGGAAGCCTGGGCCGCACCAAATACCCCCCACACTCCCGCTAGCACCACCAAGTTACTGACATCTTCCGAGAGAAAGGTGGCCCGTTTGAGGAAATTACTCAATAACCAACCTCCCCCCACCCCGATCGCCAGGCCGACCCCAAGGCGCAATATTAGGCCCATGGCAATTTCGATAATGTCGGTTTCAACGCTGACGTTGGTGTTAAAAATAGTTTCCAGTACCACCACCGCCAGGATGGCTCCCACTGGATCAATCAGTACCCCTTCCCCTTCCAGCAGGGTAGCTACAGACCTCTGCACTTGCACCTGCTTGATCAGGGGGCCTACCACCGTTGGCCCGGTTACCACCACTAAGGAACCGTATAAAAAGGCTAGATACCAGGGAAATTCTGCCAACCAATGGGCCGCTAAACCGCCCCCGATCAGGGTAATGAGGGTGCCGATGGTGACCAAATTACGCAGACTACCGGAAACCTGCCCTAATTCCCGCAGACCTAGATTTAATCCCCCTTCAAATAAAATAATCGCCACCGAAAGGGAGACAATCACCTCCAAACCGTCACCGAAGTTGGCCGGTTGAATCCAATGCAGACCACTGTTACCCAGACTGACCCCAAAAATGAGCAAAAAGACAATGCTCGGCAGCTTGAGGAATCCCGCCAGCACTTGGGCCCCAATGCCAAACAGGACAGTGAGGATAATCTGGAGGGTAAGGGAAAATGATCCTTCCATAAGGCTCAAGGGAATTGGTTCTGCCCGTAGGTTAACGGTAAATCATTGGCAGGGCTGTGGCCCTTTAAGCTAAAAGGCCGACTCCCCTCCAAGGTAAGGTAATCCGCTACCAACTTGAGGGCTGGTCTCGGGAGAATTGTTTACCAACCTAAAACTTATCGCCAATTCACTCAAATCTTGGGACTTTATACAATTTGTCGGTCAAACAATCAAAAAATTAAAGGCGGCACCCAGATTCGAACTGGGGGTAAAGATTTTGCAGACCTCTGCCTTACCACTTGGCTATGCCGCCATGTTCCGGCCAATCATTATAACAGAGTTGGCAACCTAGACCAAACGGCGATCGGTTAACAATTCATAGCCCGTGTCTGTTACCAATACCGTGTGTTCAAACTGGGCCGAAAGACCATTGTCCACCGTCACCACCGTCCATCGATCGCCGAGGGTGCGGGTAAAACGGGAACCAGCATTAATAATCGGCTCGATCGCCAAGGTCATGCCCGGTTTAAGTTTGACGTTGGGTAAATCCCGGCAACGGACGTTAAATACATGGGGGTCTTCGTGGAGGGCCTGCCCCACCCCATGGCCGGTAAATTCTTCCACAATACTGTAACCAGTGGGCTTGACATAATCCTCAATCGCCCCGGCAATGTCCATCAAATAATTCCCCGGTTTCACTTGTTCGATGCCCGCATATAGGGCCCCTTCCGCCACTTCCATTAAGCGCTGGGCCTGGGGAGAAACTTTGCCCACCGCAATGGTAATGCAGGAATCGCCGTGGTAGCCCTGGAAATAGGCGCCGGTGTCCACCTTCAGCAAATC
>NZ_JADEWJ010000340.1:0-3519 GCF_015207725.1 Synechocystis sp. LEGE 06083 | reverse complement strand
GCCTCCTTTCATGGTTAATAAGGAACCGGGTATCAGTAAAATTGTGGCTAGATTGTAGACAGCGATATAAATTAAAGGAGCCCACCAACCTAAGTTTTCAATTTTAGTTAGTAACAAATTAAGCGCATTTCCTAACTGAAAATGATGGACAATAAATATCAATCCAGCAATTAAAAGAGTGGTAATTGCCAACTTGACAAATAATTTCAAACTTAAGTTCTCCTGTGGAATTACCAATCGACATCTGGTATTAGTTCTGCATGTTAACTAATGATTGATAATTAGTCTACTCCCTAGCCAAAAAATTAACCGTCAATGGATACCAGAAAGCCCTACCATACCTTGTTTTTAAAAATTATCCCCCACTATCATAGATGGGGGAGGATAATCAATTTGAATTATCAGAGTGAAAACAACTGAGGATGTACAAATATAGCCTAGTGGAGCAATTCAAGACCTACTCAGTGTATGTTGATTAATGAGGTTTCGCTTTTTCCACCTCCGCAATGCGTAAAACGGTTTTCAGCACGGAATCTGGATTAAGACTGATGGAATCAATGCCCAATTCCACTAAAAATTCGGCGAACTCAGGATAATCTGAAGGGGCTTGACCACAAATACCGATCTTACGACCGTTGGCTTTGGCCGTTTCGATCGCCATTTTGACCATGCGTTTAACCCCCTGATTACGCTCATCAAATAGATGGGCAACGAGGGAAGAATCCCGGTCCAGACCCAAGGTTAATTGGGTTAAATCGTTGGAGCCAATGGAGAACCCATCAAATACTTGGCTAAACTCATCGGCGAGAATGACATTGCTAGGTAGTTCGCACATCACGTAAATTTCTAGGCCATTTTCCCCTTGCTTCAAGCCATGTTTAGCCATTTCCGCAATGACTTTGCGACCTTCGTCGGGGGTACGACAGAAAGGAATCATCGGAATAACATTGGTTAAACCCATATCGTCCCGGACCCGTTTGAGGGCTTGGCATTCCAACGCGTAGGCTTCTCGGTAATTGGGGTCATAGTAACGGGAGGCCCCCCGCCAGCCGATCATGGGGTTTTCTTCCTTCGGTTCAAACTGACGACCACCAAGGAGATTGGCGTACTCATTGGATTTGAAGTCTGACATCCGCACCACCACAGGTTTGGGATAGAACGCCGCTGCAATCATGGCAATGCCATGGGCCAATTTATCGACAAAGAACTGCGGGCGATCGCCAGCGTAGAGTTTGGTCAACTGGGCAATTTCTGCCTTGGCAACAGGATCTTCCAACTCGTCAAATTTCATCAGGGCGAGGGGATGGGCCTTAATGTGATTAGCAATAATAAATTCCAACCGGGCTAGGCCTACACCATCGGCGGGATAACTGGCAAAACCAAAGGCCTGTTCTGGATTGCCCACATTCATCAAAATTTGAGTTTTGGTGCGGGGAATATTAGATAATTCTGTTTCGTGGACTTCGTAGTTCAAAATGCCGCTGTAAACAGAGCCTTCATCCCCCTCAGAACAACAGATGGTAACGTCTTCGCCGGTTTTAATGCTGTCGGTAGCATCCCCACAACCCACGATCGCCGGAATGCCCATTTCCCTGGCAATAATTGCGGCATGGCAGGTTCGACCCCCTTGATTAGTAACGATCGCCGAAGCCTGTTTCATAATCGGTTCCCAATCCGGGTCGGTGCGGTTGGTGATCAAGACCTCGCCGGGACGAAACTGGTTAATTTCAGAAACATTGCGAATTACCTGGGCTTTGCCCTGGCCGATCGCCGCCCCCACACTGCGCCCCGTGGCTAACACTTGGCTGTGATCCTTTAACTCGTAGGTTTTAATCACATTGGCGGACTTTTGGGATTGCACCGTTTCCGGTCGGGCCTGAACAATGAATAATTCCCCCGTTTGTCCATCCTTAGCCCACTCAATATCCATGGGAGTGTAAATTCCCCGCACTTCAGAATAGTGGTCTTCAATAATGCAAGCCCAACGGGCTAGTTGGAGAATTTCTTCATCATTAATGCAATATTTTTCCCGTTCTGGTTCCGCCACTTCCACATTTTTAGTCAGTTTAGAACCGCCCACATCGTAAACCATTTTAATGGCTTTACTGCCTAAACGTTTCTCCAAAATTGGCTTAAAACCTTCCTTCAAAGTGGGTTTAAACACAAAATATTCATCGGGGTTCACTGCTCCCTGGACTACATTTTCCCCCAGTCCATAGGCCGCGGTAATCAAAGCCGCATTTTTGAAACCTGTTTCCGTATCAATGGAAAACATCACCCCAGAAGTGGCCAGATCAGAGCGCACCATTTTTTGTACACCCACCGATAAAGCCACCGCAAAATGGTCAAAGCCATTGTGATGCCGATAGGAAATGGCCCGGTCAGTAAAGAGGGAAGCAAAGCATTTATGGCAGGATTCCAAAACACAGGAAAGACTGTGGACATTGAGGTAGGTTTCCTGTTGCCCCGCAAAACTAGCCTCCGGTAAATCTTCTGCTGTGGCACTGGATCGCACTGCCACATCCACTCCAGTACAATCAACTTTGCAACCGTAGCGCTCACACATGGCTCCATAGGCTTCGGCGATCGCCGCTTGTAGGTTTTGGGGGAAGGGAGTGTCTAATATTAATTGCCGGGCTAGATGACCCCTCTCCTGCAAATTGACCATGTTATTTACGTCCAGGTCGGCAAAGAGATCCCGAAGTTTTTGCTCTAAGCCAGCCTCTTGGATAAAATAGCGGTAAGCATAGGCAGTGGTGGCAAAACCAGAAGGCACATTTACTCCCTTGCTGGTCAACTGTTGAATCATTTCCCCCAGGGAAGAATTCTTACCCCCCACCAAGCCAACGTCATGGGTGCCCACCTCTTCAAACCAGAGGATTAAAGCAGTTTCTTTATGGGCCACAGAGGTTTTTTCGACGACTGAACTTACCATATCTATTTACCCCTAATCGATACCTTCAGTTTATCGAGGCTGATATAATAAACTTTATTTTGTTGGTAATTATTTATAAATTGATAGGTTTCTTAAATATAGTGTTAATTAATTATTAAAAAATCATTGTAAGGGCAAAATCTACGGTAAACTGATAATAGTTGCTTGTTTGTGGTCATTGATTTTAGTTTTTCTACGTCAGAGTTGGCTTTCAATTCCAGTGAGAAGGCGATCGCCAAAGATATTTGAGACAGTTTAAGGTTTGGATTAGATAGGTTAAATGAAGCGAGCTTGAAATTGATTGATGGCCTGGTCCAGTACCAAGGGATCCGTATTGGCGTGGTGGATTTTAAAACAAAGAGGAATAAATAACCGCTCATTGTTCTGATAGCGTTGCCCGAAGTAAAGCCAGGGTTGCCCTTGGATTGTTTCCCGGCGATAGTGCACGCTCAAGGCCGTAAATCTCAAGTTGGGCAAGTTGCCAAAAATACAAGCTAAACAAAAGGTGTCATATTCAGCCCGCTGGTAATACCCAGCCCGAATTTGGGCTAATTTTTCACTATAAAGTTCGCTAAACTCCTTGT
>NZ_JADEWJ010000339.1:0-3554 GCF_015207725.1 Synechocystis sp. LEGE 06083 | reverse complement strand
CACCAACGCCACCAACGCCCCACTGGGTTCCCCCCCCCGTTGGCGATCGCCCTTTTCCAACACTTGTCCACAGCTATGCTGCCAATTCTCCAGCGCTACCCGCGCCAATTCCCCCATGGGCACCCCAGGATTCCCCAAACCCTGGGCCACAAGGTCGGTAATTTCCCTAAACCCAGGCAAATTTAAAATTTCCGCCAGCCCAGCAAAAATTTCTGTTTGCGTCCCCAACGTTGCCCGCAATGTTTCCTGGTCTCTCCCCGCTAACGCAGTGCTAATCTCCGTCAATCCCTGGGCAACATCCACCTCAAACAACGACGCCACAATGTCCACCCCCAAATCCGCCGAGCTGGGCAAAAACTGTTCCCCCGCCGCCAGATGCTCCCCCAACTGTTCCTCAATGGCCGCAATCACCGGCAACCCCTGCTCCAAAACCTCACTATGGTCCAACTGCCCCGTTTCAATCTGGGTGGTGAGGGCTTGTTTCAGGTGGTCAAACCCTGCCAATAGCAGTCCCTCCATGGTTTCATCCACCACCACCGCATCGTTATACAACGCCTTGAAAATATCCTCCAGTCGGTGGGCTAACTCCTCAATGGCCGGCAGTTGCACACTGGCCGCTCCCCCCTTAATGGAATGGGCTGCCCGCATAATGCCATGGATCTGGGCTGGTGTTCTCTCCCCCCTCAACTCCAGCAAGCTCATTTCAATCACACTGAGCAATTCCGGTGCTTCTTCAATGAAAAACTGGTAGGCGTGGTCACGGATATCGGAGTTGAGCATGGAGGCAATGGGGGTGTTAGGAGTGGGGCAAAAGGGTGGCAGCTAGCTGTTGCCAATACTGCTGATTGGTTTCCAGTTGCTGGTTATGGCTATTCAGTTGCTGGTTGCTGGCCTTGATGCTGCTGGTCAATTCCCTCGCCTGGGACTGGATGGTCACAATTAAGGCTTCCATGGCCGCCGTTGCCTCCGCCGATTGGGCCGCCAAGCTCCGCACTTCGTCCGCAATGACCGAAAAGCCCCTACCTTCTTCCCCGGCCCGGGCCGCTTCAATAGATGCTTTCAGCGCCAACAGATGGGTCTGGGCCGCAAATTGTCGAATCAAGTTAATCGCATTGGCAATTTCCTGGGTGGAACTATCCAGATTTTCCAGTTGTTCCCCCGTGGTGGCCATGGTTGACCGCACACTACGCATGGTCTGCAGGCTCTCCGCTTGCCCCTGGCTAATCTGCCCGGACAGCACAGCCCGCTGGTCCTTTGATGGTTGGTTCTCGCTCGCAATGGTGGGCATATCAGGCATAGCAATTGTCAGGTATGGGTTTTATGGGTTCGTTATCCGTCGGTCAAATCATTGCACTTTGAATTGTTTGACCGCCTCTTGCAATGACTGGGCCACCGCCAACAGCTCTTTAAAAGTGGCAGATACGCCACTGGCTTCGCTGGAGTTTTTGTCCGCAATCTGGGCCACCAGGGCCATGGTTTGAGTCACCGATTCACTGGTTTGGGACTGTTCAATGGCCGCTGAGGTGATAGCTTCCACCAAGCCACTAATCTGGGCACTCACCGCCGTGATTTGGTTCAAGCTCCGCCTTGTTTCTTCCACCAGTTTGGTACCTGCCACTACCTGTTCTGTGCCCGCTTCCATGGCATTCACCACTTCATTCGTTTCCGCCTGAATTGTCGCCACCAGTTGGGAAATTTCCGCCGTTGCTTCTGCTGATTGCCTTGCCAGGGAACGCACTTCATCGGCTACCACAGCAAACCCCCGCCCCTCTTCACCGGCATGGGCTGCTTCGATGGCGGCATTGAGGGCTAGGAGGTTGGTTTGGTCGGCAAAGCTACCGATTAGGTTCACCACTTTGGAAATTTTTTGGGATGATTCCCCCAACCGTTTCACCTGCTTGGCGGTGGCGGCCACTGTCTCCCGAATTGCCATAATCCCATCCACAGTGCGGTTCATGGCATCTTCCCCCTGGTCTACGGTTTGGGTCGCCCGTTGTACCGCCGATTCTGCTTGGGCAGCATTTTCTGCCACTGCTTGGATGGATTTATTCATGGCCTGCAGTCGTTCCAGGGCTTCCGCCACATCTGAGGCCTGTCGGTTGGCTTGCTGGGCTAGTTGCCGCACTGCCACTTCGTTAGTGTCAGTAGTCTCGGTAAATTGACTGGCGGCGGTTTGAACTTGGGTCACAATGCGCCGCAGGCTTTCAATGGTTGCATTGTAGGAATCGGCGATCGTGCCAATTTCGTCCTCGGTGACATGGGCCCGGATGGTTAAGTCGCCCCGGCTGACGGGGTCCACTTCCATTAGCAATTCCAAGGCCCGCTTTTGCATTTTTTCGCGCATTTGCCGTTGTTCTACTTCGGCTATTTTTTGTTGGGCTAGTAGGTCGGAGCGTTCTAGGGCTAACCCCACCTGCACGGTCAATTGGCCAAATAAATCGATTTCATTTTGGTGCCAGTCCCTGGGCCCGGAGCATTGGTGGGCAATGAGTAGTCCGAGCAGGTTGCCTTTGTAATTGATGGGAGCGACTAAGTTAGCTTTGACTTCAAAGGGTTTGAGTTGGCCAATGTGGCAAGGAGTTAAGCCAGCGTTGTAAATATCCCTGGTGGCCTGGATGCGCCCCGAACGGTATTTTTCCACATAACTATCAGCAAAGCAGGGGTCGGCAATGGTGGCTCCTAGGGCTTTGGGATATCCTTCTGCTACGGATTCCACAATTACTGTGCCGGCCCAGGTGGCATCGAATCGATAGACAATCACCCGATCCGCTTTGAGTGCGAGGCGGATTGCTTGGGCGGCGATGTCAAAAACCTGCTCGCTGTTGATGGCGGCGGAAATTTTTAGGGTCAATTCTTTGAGGATTTGGGCTTGTTGGGCGCTCTCGTTACGTTCCTGGATCAGGTTGGCCCGGTCCAGAGTGGTCTGTAGTTCTTCAGTTAACTGTTGGAGAAATTGTCTTTCCCTCATTTCCCACTGGTGGGGACGTTGGCAATGGTGGGCCATGAGCAGTCCGAGGGGGTAGTTATCCCGGTAGAGGGGCACTGTCAAGCTCGCTTTGACTTGGTGTTGCTCTAACCATTGGCGGTGGCTGCTACTGATACTGGCGCTGTCAGTGTCGTTGATGGCGACAATCTGGGAAGGAATATCTTCCTGGGCCCAGGGATGGGGGTCTTTGTTGTCAATTAAGCCTTGGGTGGCCAAGTCCAAAGCCTGTACTACCATGGCTTCCGACTGATAGCGGGGATGGTAGTAAAACACTAACCGCTCACAACCAAACAGGGCCCTGGCTTGGTCGAGATTCTTCTGAATTACGCCTTGGATTTCGTCAATGTCGGAAAGATTGGCCCGGGAAAGTTCAGTCAATAGTTCTGATTGTTTGAGGGATAAATCCTGCTGATGGCGCAATTTTTGAACCTGGGCACTGAGGGCGTCAATGGTTTGGTCGGCGATCGCCAATTCATCACCGGCCATGGCCGGGGGTTGGTCTAGATTCCGGTGGGAATACTTTGCTTTCGATGCCAGGGCAGTTTGGGCTTTGGTATTTTCCCCCACC
>NZ_JADEWJ010000338.1:0-3583 GCF_015207725.1 Synechocystis sp. LEGE 06083 | reverse complement strand
TCCGTCCCCTGTCCCAGCACCAAACAAGTGCGCCAGGCGATCTCCGCTAGTCGGGACTTCTTGCTGTCGGAACAATACCCCGATGGTTACTGGTGGTCTGAGTTGGAATCTAACGTTACCATCACGGCGGAAGTGGTCATACTACATAAAATTTGGGGCACAGCAGCCCAAAGACCCCTGGAGAAGGCGAAAAGTTATTTGCTCCAACAACAACGGGACCATGGTGGTTGGGAATTGTACTATGGCGATGGCGGTGAACTGAGCACCAGTGTAGAGGCCTACACAGCCCTGCGGATTTTGGGTGTTCCAGCTACAGATCCAGCCTTGGTCAAAGCGAAAAATTTCATTGTTGGCCGGGGCGGCATTAGCAAATCCCGCATTTTCACCAAAATGCACCTGGCCTTAATTGGTTGCTATGACTGGCGGGGCACCCCTTCCATTCCCCCTTGGGTCATGCTTTTGCCCAATAATTTTTTCTTTAATATTTACGAAATGTCCAGTTGGGCCCGCTCCAGTACGGTGCCTTTGATGATTGTCTATGACCAAAAGCCGGTGTACGACATTGCCCAAGGCCTGCGGGTGGACGAACTCTATGCGGAAGGGGTGGAAAATGTCCAGTACAAATTGCCGGAGAGTGGCACTATTTGGGATATTTTCATTGGTTTGGATAGCCTGTTTAAGTTGCAAGAACAGGCCAACGTGGTGCCCTTCCGGGAACAGGGTTTGGCCCTAGCGGAAAAGTGGATTTTAGAACGGCAAGAGGTTAATGGGGATTGGGGTGGCATTATTCCGGCGATGCTCAATTCCCTGTTGGCCCTGAAAGTGTTGGGCTATGACCTCCATGATCCCTATGTACAAAGGGGCATAGCGGCGATCGACAATTTTGCGGTGGAAACGGAAGATAGCTATTCCATCCAAGCCTGTGTTTCCCCGGTGTGGGATACGGCCTGGGTGGTGCGGGCCTTGGCAGAGGCGGATCTAGGTAAGGATCATCCCGCCCTAGTTAAAGCGGGGCAGTGGTTGCTGGATAAGCAAATTCTCACCTACGGCGATTGGCAAATCAAAAATCCCCAGGGTAAACCGGGGGCCTGGGCCTTTGAATTTGATAATAATTTCTACCCTGATGTTGACGATACCTGCGTGGTGATGATGGCTTTACAGAGCATTACCATCCCCGATGAAGCTAGAAAACGGGGGGCAATTGATAAAGCTTTGCAATGGGTAGCCACCATGCAGTGCAAAACCGGGGGCTGGGCCGCCTTTGATATTGACAATGACCAAGATTGGCTTAATCAATTACCCTACGGGGATTTGAAGGCCATGATTGACCCCAGCACTGCCGACATTACCGCCCGGGTGATTGAAATGCTTGGGGCCTGTGGTTTGACCATGGACTCTCAAGGAGTAGAAAGGGGTTTAGCCTACTTGCTTCAAGAACAGGAACAGGATGGTAGTTGGTTTGGCCGCTGGGGGGTGAATTATCTCTATGGCACCAGTGGGGCCCTATCTGCTTTGGCTATTTACAATGCCCAACGTTTTGCCCCCCAAATTAAAGCGGCGATCGCCTGGATATTGAGCTGTCAAAATGCAGATGGGGGCTGGGGAGAAACCTGTGAAAGCTATGGAAATAAGCAGTTAAAAGGCAAAGGCAACAGCACTGCTTCCCAAACCGCCTGGGCTTTAATTGGTTTGTTAGATGCCCTCAAATATTTACCTAGCCTCGGGCAAGATGCCAAACTAACCACGGCGATCGAGGGGGGGGTGGCTTTTCTCGTCCAGGGACAAACCGCCAAAGGCACCTGGGAAGAGGCAGAATTTACGGGCACCGGCTTCCCTTGTCATTTTTATATCCGCTATCACTACTACCGCCAATATTTTCCCCTCATTGCCCTAGCTCGCTATAACCATTTACCCACATCAGCAGAAGCCCTGGGGTGATATCCGCCCGACTAACCCCTGGCGATCTGGGGAAATCTATCCTAAGATTGGAGGGGTTAAACTACGGGATGTAGCGCAGCTTGGTAGCGCGCCTGCTTTGGGAGCAGGATGTCGCAGGTTCAAATCCTGTCATCCCGATTCGCTATTTCTGTACAAGTTCAATGAAGTTTTAAATGATGTCCTGACGTTTTTTAAGCAGGAAGATGATTGCTAGGTACAAAAATCCCTGGAGCAAGAGAACTTGCCAATTAATCAATAGATTGCCCCAACTGGGATCGTAAACGGGATTAGTTTTAAAGGCAGATTCCATAACTTTGTCGTCGGGGAAAATAATCGGTTCTGGTACAAGACCATTGATGTCCAATAACGTGCCATAGGCACCAATGGACCAACGACTGACTGTTAACCAGGAAAGATACTGACTCACCCCTTTAATTTGGAACAGTACACCAGAAAAAATGATTTGGGGCAGTAATAAAATTGGTAAGGCAGTGTTAGCCTGGGTTTCACTTTTAGCAAAGGTAGAGACCATAAGGCCTAGACACAGGGCACCAAAGAGGGTCAGATAGGTTGTTATTGTCAGGCCTAGACCCCACGGTAACAGGGTCGCTGGAGGATGGCCAAAAGCCATGAGAATAACTGCCACCATGGCTAGGGTTTGCAGAAAAGCCAACCCCGACAGTACTGTCACCTTAGAGGCGATGTAGGCAAATAGGTTCAGGTTAACCAATCTTTCTCGGCTATAAATATCGTTTTCTTTGACTATTTCCTGAAGGGAACCGGCCAGACCCACCCAGATGGCAGCACAACTGAATACCAACAGTACGGTTTGGGCTAGGGGGGCAAGTTTGGGGTCTGCTTCACTGCCCAGAATAAATGGTTCCCTAGCGGCGATCGCCAAGTCAATTAATAAAATGCCAATGGGAGCAGTGGCAATGGCAATGCCCACGTTAAACGGATCTCTAGCCATAATTTGCCCGTATCTTTGACAAAGAATCCAAGCTTGGCGGAGGGGAGATACCCTAGGGGGGCTGGGTTTGGGAGTAATAACGCTAGAATCACTCACTCCTAACCGTTGGTCAATGTATTGGTGTTGATAGCTAGACCAGCGATATCGTTGAGTTGTGTGGATCACCGCGGTTTGGTTATCCAATTGAATATAAACCTCAGCAAAATCGCCATTACGGAGATTAAAAAACTGGCAAGCGTCACTAAAAGTGCCGAAATAACACAGATTACCCCCCTGACCTAAAAATACCAGGCGATCGCACAGATTAATATTGCCGGTGGCGTGGGTTACTAACACAATGGTGCGCCCTTGATCTGCCAATTTTCGCAGGAGTTGCATCATCTTTTTGTCTAGACCTGGATCTAAGCCAGAGGTGGGTTCATCGAGGAAAAATAACTTTGGATCTACCAGTAATTCCACGCCAATGGATACTCGTTTGAGTTGACCGCCGCTTATAGCTGATTTATTTAATTTTGAGACGTTTTGCTGGAGTTGTATGGTAATATGTCGGAAGAATAACACAAGAATCCATAAATAAATCAGTCATGACTTACGATCTTGATTTACGTATTAAGGTTATAGATTTCATCGAGAGTGGTGGTGGAATCACAAAGGCTTCGAAAATATTTAAGGTAG
>NZ_JADEWJ010000337.1:0-3584 GCF_015207725.1 Synechocystis sp. LEGE 06083 | reverse complement strand
ATTCCAGTGATGACGATAATCATTAATCAATTCCGTAATTGGTTTGGTAGCCCGTTCTAAAAGTGCATAGCCAAGGCGATTCCGCAGTTGCCCCAACCAATTAGGAGCGTATGGCCAAGGGGTGGCACAGGGGGGGATAGTGGGCTCACGATTAAGCGCCACAGCACTACAGATTGTGACAAAAGGAATACCAAGGTGATCGGCAATGGTGCCCCCTTCCTGGGAAACTTGATCGACCAATAGAACTTCCACACCAGCCTTGGTTATCACCCCAGGGGCTTCCTTAAAAAAGGCTTCTGTTTTTTTTGTGATCATGGCCACAGTGCATTGCAACGCCTTCAGCCCACTGAGTTTCCCCAACCGGGCCATAAACTCTATTTGGGCACCCAAGGGAAATTCCTCTACGGCGATCGCCTGAAAATCCAGACCGGCCGCTAGGGTTTTAGCCTGGGCATCCAACACCCCAAACATGGTCACGGTGTGACCCCGCTGTTGCAACTCCTTGCCTAAGGGCAACATGGTGTTGAGGTGCCCCGTTGTTGCTGGACAGAGTAGGCCGAAGTGAGTCATGGCAAAAAGTAGTTAGGGAACTAATGGGAGCATCACCTGCCCGTTCAACAGGTCTATAGGGCCCCGGCGGCGGTCTGATCCAACACTGTCCCCAAATGGCCCATTAAGTTAATGGCTTGAATAACCGGGGGTTTATCCAAACCCTGGGGATAATCAATGACGCTCACCCCGCCATTGCCCTGTTTAATCTGCCAAAAATGGGCTGGGGATAACCCCAATAAATAGGCCAAAATCACCTTGTTAATGGCATCGTGGGCCACCACAATTCCCACCGTGGAGCCATCCCCCTGGCTATAGAATTTGACCCGTTCCTGCCAACAGGCGATCGCCCGGTCCCAAACTTGTTGTAAATTTTCCCCTTCTGGCATTTGCACCGTGGCGGGGGCATCCTTCCACTGTTGCAGTAAACCAGGGTATTCCGCTTCAATTTCTGTTTCTAGTTTCCCTTCCCATAACCCGTGGCAAATTTCTGTCAATTCCGGTTGTAAATCCAGGGTGACAGCGGGATGATATTGCAGAATAATCTCCGCCGTTTCCTTGGGCCGAGCCATGGGACTGCTGATACCTAGGTTGATCGGTATATTCTTGAGAAACTCTGCCGCCTTTTGAGCTTGGTTTTTACCATTTTCGTTCAAGGGAATATCCCGAATGCCTTGGAAACGTCCTTCCCGATTCCATTGGGTTTCCCCATGGCGAATGAGCAGTAACCGCAGGCGATTATTCTCCTTACGGGGAGGGGGGAGGGGGACTCCCATATGGGCCGTTTGGTTGAGGGACTCTAGTTGCACTGGATCGCCCCAGCCACCGCTAAAGTTCAACACGTTAATGTTGCAGTTGGACTGTTGTAGGCGCTGATAATGGGAAGCCGGCATGCCAATGGCACTCATTAACAGGCAACGGTTAATGCCATTGTGGGCCACAATCAGCAAGGTTTGCCCGGCCGCATCGGCTAACACATCCTGCCAAAACCTTTGAGCCTGGGCGTAGAGGGCGGCAACGGGGTAATACTCGGCCCCGTCCACTGTCATGGCGAGCTGATCTGGAGCTTCATGCCAAAGACAGTATTCCACCGGATATTGATTGGCCACATCCTCCTTAGTCATTTTTTCCCAGAGGGGCAGGTTGACCTCCAATAAATTTTCGCTGGGGACCAATGCCGGGGGTTGGGCAAAGCTGGCTTGGATGATCTGGGCGGTTTCCTTGGCCCGGCGCAGGGGACTGCAATAGATTTTGTCGATCGCCAGGGAGCCTAGGGTTTGCCCTACTTTTTGGGCATCGGCCTTACCCTTGTCGGTGAGCACTGATAGATCACTGCGACCTTGAATGCGTTTTTCTGCGTTATAGGTGCTCTGCCCGTGGCGAACAATGATGACCCGAGTAGCCAATCCCCCTGCCTCCTGAACGATAAAATCAGACCAATTTTACAGGGTTGGGGTGGCACTGGCCGTATTTTAATCCCGGGGCTGGTTCCCTTCCTCAATTAGATCAATTAAGCAATGCAATGCCCGGTCCAAATCATCATTCACCAGTTGGTGGTCAAATTCCACCGCCGCCTGCAATTCCTGCTGGGCCTGGGCTAAACGCTTGGCGATCGCCGTTTCACTGTCGGAACCCCGGCCCCGTAACCTTTCCTCCAGCACCTCCACGGAAGGGGGCAAAATAAAAATCCGTCGGGCGGAGGGAAAAGTTTGTTTAATTTGCCGGGCTCCCAGCACTTCGATCTCCAGCAACACAGTTTTACCCTGGGCGATCTGGGCTTCCACCGGTTGCCTGGGAGTACCGTAATAGTTGCCCGCATACTCAGCCCATTCCAGTAGTTTTTCCTCCCCAATCCAGGTTTGAAACTCTTCCTTGCTCAAAAAATAGTAGGACTGCCCGTCTTCTTCCCCAGCCCTTGGCGATCGGGTGGTGGCAGAAATGGACAAAAACCAATGGGGGTGCCGCTCCAGCAGTAGTTGTACCAACGTCCCCTTACCCACACCACTGGGGCCCGTTAGCACAATCAATTGTCCTTTTGCTGGGGTTTGGTCTGGGGCCATGGAGCTTAACAACTACTTAATTAAGGAAGGTGAATAATTCTGATAACCCTGGGGCAGGGATAGGGAAGCAAAAACTAAGGCTAGATAGCAACAAAGGGAGCCAATGTTAAGCAACCTCTGGTTGACCGGGGCTTTTTAGTAGGAACAACCTTAAAATCCCCAAATACTCCCTAAGAACGAAGCGCCCTGGGGGAAAGATCCGCTACCCTGGGGTTTTGCGTCCGTGTAAACTTTTCTTAAAGATTAGCCCATTTAGTCCCCCCTTACCCATGACTGAGCCCCCCGTACTGCACGAAACTCATCCGGAATCGGAAAAGGAACAAAGCATTGGTAAACAAAATTTGTCCTTTCAGCCCATTCCCCAGGCTTCCAAACCAGGCAAACGACTCTGGCTAGTGGTGGGGGCCTTAATTTTGCTGGGGGGCGGTGGTTATTGGTGGTTTCAGTCCCGTTCCGGTGGCCCTCCCGGAGGAGCCATGATGGGTCAAATGCCGCCAGCCCCTGTGAAATGG
The DNA here is from genome assembly GCF_015207725.1 of Synechocystis sp. LEGE 06083. NCBI lineage: Bacteria > Bacillati > Cyanobacteriota > Cyanophyceae > Synechococcales > Merismopediaceae > Synechocystis > Synechocystis sp. LEGE 06083. The sequence continues at coordinate 463 of NZ_JADEWJ010000337.1, read as the reverse complement.
CAGGTGTTAGAACCCACTGAAGTTAGGGATTTCACTACGTTGATGGGAACGTTGGAAGCGCCCAAGGGCATGGAAATTGATTCAGAAATTGATGGGCGGGTCCAAGAAATTTTAGTCAGGGAAGGGCAACGGGTACAACAGGGGCAGGTTTTGTTTCGCATCGATAACGATGTCCTCCAAACCGAGTTATTGGAAGCCCAGGCTAATTTAGCGGCGGAAAGGGCCCAATTGGCTGAGTTGGAGGCGGGCAGTCGTCAGGAAGATATTGCGGCGGCGGAGGCCCAGTTACGTCAAGCTCAAACCCGTTTAGCCAATGCCAAGGGAGGATCTAGCCCGGAAGAAATTGCCCAGGCCCAAGCCCAGTTGGATTCCACCAAGGCGGGGGCGGAATTGGCCAGTGAGCGGGTGCGCCGGTTTCGTAATCTGCGGGACCAAGGGGTGATTTCCCTCGATGCCTATGATC
>NZ_JADEWJ010000336.1:0-3615 GCF_015207725.1 Synechocystis sp. LEGE 06083 | reverse complement strand
CAGTTCACTATACGTGTCTACACATTGTACTGTCTTTTTCGCTTCTCTTACCTTCGTCATACTCCCTCCAAGCTTTCCAGCCTTTTATCTCCATTCTAATTCACCCATTTTGATGAAAGAGGGATATAAAGACTGAATTAAAAACATTTTACTCAGCTAAGTTGAACCGATCTTAATTAAATTATCTGCGACACCAAAGGTAAAAAGTGATGGTTGAATCTTTACCCGCACAACTGCTGGGAGCTAGGTCATTCAATGGGTTGCCGTTGCCTTTGTCGTTGGGGAATGGATAAAGGTTCTGGGCGGATGGGAGACTGCCGGCACTGCTGGAGTAAATGCAAAGCCGCTCTTTGGAGGGCTGAGTCCTGTTCAGTGTCCAAAAAAGCTTGCAGATATAGAGCTAGTTCCCTTGGGTTCGGGGAGTGTGGGCCTGGCTGATTCCACCATTGCTGTAATTGACGCAGGGCAATTAATTTCTGCAGGCGATCGCCGTGGGCCAGGTAATGTAGACAGCGGTCAAAGTCGGGGAGCGGAGCGGTGAGCAACTTGGGGGCACTAACTTTTTGCCGTTGCCAGAGTAAAAGCCCCACCGTAGCGAGGGAACCCAAACCCTGCAAAATAATACCCGTGGCTAACCAAGGGTTTTCCACCTCCGACCAAACCATGGTGGCCATGTAGGTGCCGACAGCAGTTAAACCACCTCCACTGCCAGCAATGGTCAATCGACCCTGGGCCCCGGAAAAAAACTGGTGCCACTGTTTGGCCTGGAGTTCCTGGCGATGGGTCAAAAGCCAATAGACCAAACGCATACTGCCCACCCCTAGGCCCGTGGCCAGCAGAAGTCGCCATTCCGTTGCCCAGAGCACAGTCGCCAAAAAAGCGCCCCCACTCCAGGGAGCCCAGCGGTATAGCCAGCGGTAATCGCTCAAACGAAGGCCTAGGGCTGTAACCTCCTTGGGGGAAAGCGGCAAAAACTGACCGGTTGATTTCACCGTCGTAGCCGAATTTTTGGAGGGAAACCAAACCTGGGTCACAGCAAATTCCTGCGATGTGTGATGATGGCCATATTGCCCTTGTCAGGCAGTCTATTTACTATATCAAGATTCGACATGGAGACTTTTTGGCCAGAGGTTTTGAGCTTTTGTCAGTCCACGACCAAGGCGATCGCCACAGAGTTGGTAGCCCAATCCGCCAGAATCCCTGCCCAACGCAAAGCCGATGGTAGTTTGGTCACCGCCGCCGATCAATGGTCTGACCAGGAGTTGCGCCAGCGTATTGCCGCCCAATTTCCCAACCATGGGGTGCTGACGGAGGAAACGGCCCACATTTTTCCCGCTAATGATTGGTGTTGGATTGTCGATCCCATTGACGGCACCACCAATTTTGCCAGGGGCATTCCCATTTGGGGCATTTCCCTCGGTTTACTCTACCGGGGGACGCCGGTGTTTGGCTTTCTCCATTTTCCTCTACTACAGCAATCATTTTGGGGCTATTGGCTAGAAAATTCTGGCTTAACGGGACCCCATGGTGCCTTTCTGAACGGGGAACCGATCCAGGTGAGTGGGGCCGAACCTAGTCAAAATCATTTGTTTAACCTCTGTGCCCGAAGCGCCGCCATTTTAACCAATCCTTTTCCCTGTAAATTGAGGCTAATTGGGGTTAGTAGTTACAATTTAGCCCTGGTGGCCCTGGGAGCGGCCTTGGGAGGGACGGAAAAAACACCCAAAATTTGGGACATTGCTGGCGCCTGGCCGATCTTGTTGGCCGCTGGAGGAGAATTTCTTTGCCTCCGCCCGGAGCCGTTGTTTCCCCTTACCCCAGGGGAGAATTATGGCGATCGCCCCTATCCTTGCATTACCGCCAGTCGGAGAGAACTAATGGAACAATTCAAACCCCTAGTTTTAGCTGTCCAGTGAAGGTGCCCCCGGATAGGTTTTAAAAAACCAGACTTCTCAGCTTTGAGGCAAAGTAAATCAAATTCTCCCGGTCTTGCGGGAGCTTTGGTGGGTAGATTGAGAGAGAAAATTAAAATTTTTAGGCTCTCGAATATTGTTTTTATTGGCCATTAATCTTTCAAAAACTCGTCATTTATTGACGGAAATGGTACAGACAAATAACATTATGACGAGCAAATTCTTTATATTTTTTGCAGATTTGCCCCCCTACGCAGGTAACTGTTGTTACAAAGCCTTGACATTGACTTTGTTAGATTAGCAGGGAACTTTCAGTCAGGGGTCTAGATCGGTGAATCCAGTCTACATATCAGTCGTAGAGGGTAACCCCCATCTCCGCTCTCTATTAAGCTGGCATCTGCAGCAGAGCGGCTACCTTGTCCAACAATGTAGCGGTTTTCACCAGGCCCGCCAGGCATTTAATAATCAATTACCTACCCTGGCCGTGATCGATTCCGACCTTACCGATGGGGATGGCATTGAGCTTTGCCGTTGGTTGTATCAACAGCACCAATCAATGATTTTTATTCTTTCCGCCAAGGATACAGAAAAGGATATTGTCCATGGACTAAAGGCCGGGGCTGATGATTATTTGACCAAACCCTTTGGTATGCAGGAATTTTTAGCCCGCATAGAATGTTTAATTCGCCGAGTCCGCACTGTGGCTGCCCCTTTATTGTTGGATTATGGGGTACTAAAAATCGATTTAGTACAGCGACGGGTGGAATACCAGGGCAACTTTGTTGACCTCACCCCCCAGGAATTCAGTTTGCTCTACGTGCTCACCCAAGCTGAAGGTAGTGCCCTCAGCCGCACAGAATTGCTCCGCCGAGCCTGGCCCGAGGCGATCGATAACCCCCGCACCATCGACACCCATGTCCTTTCCCTCAGGAAAAAAATTGAGACAGACCCCAGGCAACCCAGCCTCATCCAAACCGTGCGAAATGTGGGCTACCGTTTTAACTCCTCCATTTTGGAAGAGAAAAAAGTAGTGGCGGAGAAACCCGTTTCCCTTTCCCCCGCTGGAGTCTCGGTGCTTACCTAGGGGAAGACAAACTGCCGTAATAAAGCTCCTCTGTTTTGACCGTCAGCACCTGGGGAGGAGTGGCATCGGGAGGATACATCAAGTCCACCGTCACTTCCCGCTGTTCCCCTGGTTGCATATTTAAGGTGATTAGGGGATTGCTCATTTCCCCCCGCCGTTGGGTAAGGTGAAAAAATCTTTCTTGGGGTTGGTTTTGGCTGTCGGTGTAGCTGACCCTAACCGTGCCCCGGAAAAAGACTTGGCCGGTGGGTTGGCGCATGAAGAATAGGCGATCGTTATATTGATCTTGTTTGATCGGAGTTTGCAGGGTGAGGGAAACGCTCTGTCGGTTATTAGTGGCGTTTTTCAGAGGTAACTGCAATTGATAATGCACCCCATAGTTGCCATGGGCTAGATAGGCAGTGTCGGGGTAGCGGGCCAGCATGGGAGCGCTCTGTACCTGTTGGGTAGCATAGGTACCCACACTAACGGTGCTGAGGGGATAAGAAAAAGCTCTCCCCCGTTGGGGAATAGTGAGGAATTCAGCCTTGGAATTGTCCACTAGGGTGGCTTGCCAAGAAGCGCCTTGGGAAATACCGGCCACCCGGCCATAGATGGGGGTGCGGGGAGCCCCAGGGC
>NZ_JADEWJ010000335.1:0-3656 GCF_015207725.1 Synechocystis sp. LEGE 06083 | reverse complement strand
CAATGAAAGTCAACCCTTTTTGGAAGGGGCAATTATTACGGCGGCCCAAAATCCTGATGGCTTTAAAATTATCGATGTTATTAATGCCTATGGTGGCTCAGACTTGGTTTTAAATCTAGATACTTTTAAAAATACCATTGACCAAGCGGATAGTTTATACCAAGCCACTGATCGAATTTTTACCTGGTTGGGCAAACAGGACAGTCCCTCTCCCTCCGTGCCCCCAAACCTAAAACCCTTAGCCTTGGCTGAGCCTGGACCACAACAATGGAAAACCACTAATCTCATCATTCCCCGTCCCGACGGTCAACCAGTCAAAGTTTTTGTTTATCTACCCCAGGGCAACACTAAGCCTGCTCCCTTGGTGGTGATTGCCCCTGGCTTAAATTCTAATTTTCAGGCCTTTACCTACATTGCCGATCATTTGGCTTCCTATGGCTTTGCGATCGCCGGCATTGATTTTCCCGAAAGTGATGCAGCTCGGATGCAGGATTCCCTCCAGGGCCTAGATGCGTTTCCCAATCCCAACGCCTGGCTAGAACAACCCAAGGATGTCACCTTAGTGCTGGATACCCTGGCCCAAAAAGCGGCTACGGACCCTGCTTGGCAAGGCAAATTTGACATTAACAATGTGGGGATTTTGGGTCACTCCCTCGGTGGCTACACGGCGATCGCCAGTGGAGGAGCCAGTTTGGAATGGCCCACATTGCTCCAAGAATGCGAAAAGTTAAACCAGCCCAATCAAATTAATCTTAACCCCGCCCTACTCTGGCAATGTCAGGGGGTAGATAGTGCTCCACCCTTGGCCGACCTCCAAGATAAACGGATTAAAGCTGTGCTGGCCATTAATCCCGTCACCAACCCCATTTTTGGCCCCGATGGCATGAAAAACTTAGCCGTACCCACCCTGATTGTGGCCGGTAGTGATGATATTTTTGCTCCACCAGTGCCGGAACAAATCATTCCCTTTTCCCTGATTGAGGACACGGATAAATATCTGCTGTTAGTGCAAAATGCAACCCATTTGTCCTTCATTGCAGGCACGGAAAATCTGCCGGAAAAAATTGTTGGCCCTGGCCAGGACTTGGCCTATACCTACCTAAAAAGTTTAGGATTAGCTTTCTTTGATCTTTATCTCCAGCAAAATAATGATTCGGCAATGTATTTGACGGATGAAGCAGTGCAAAGAATGAGTCAAGCTCCCCTGCCCTTACAACTAGTACAAAGACTAACGCCGGCCCAACTTGAGCAGGCCATGGATATTAACAACTAATGCTTGGCCTAGGGCGGTAGTTGCCCCGGATGTTTTTGATGGTATTATCAATGGCATCTTTTGCAGACTTTTAACTGTAGTGAGGCAATAACCATGGCAGAGGCACCGATCGCCCCGGTGGTTCTGGTCATCCTAGATGGCTGGGGCTATCGCCCAGATACCCGCGCAAATGCAATTGCCCAGGCTAACACCCCCATTATGGATAGTCTGATCACGGCTTACCCCAATACCCTGGTGAATACCTCCGGGAAAGATGTGGGTTTGCCCAAAGGTCAAATGGGTAACTCCGAAGTTGGTCACCTCAATTTAGGCGCTGGGCGGGTGGTGCCCCAGGAGTTGATACGTATTAGTGACGCCATTGAAGACGGTAGTTTTTTTGAGAATGAAGCCTTGGTGAAAGTTTGCCAACGAGTGCGCGATCGCCGGGGCAAATTGCATTTAATTGGTCTTTGTTCCGACGGGGGAGTTCACTCCCACATTGACCATCTTTTAGGGCTAATTGACTTGACTAAACTCCAAGGCATTAGTCAACTTTGCATCCACGCCATTACCGATGGCCGGGATACCCCCACCAATGAAGGGGCCCATTTTGTCCAACAAATCCAAGCCCATCTCGACAAAATTGGTTTGGGGCGTATTGTCAGTGTCAGTGGCCGCTATTACGCCCTCGACCGCGACCGTCGTTGGGACCGGGTGGAAAAGGCCTATCGAGTCATGACAGAGGATGGGGTAGGAGATGGCCGTAGTGCTGCCCAGGTGGTGAAAGATTATTACGCCAACGACATTACCGATGAATTTATTCCCCCCACTAGGGTAGGCACCGGGGCGATCGCCTCTGGGGACGGGGTCATCTTCTACAACTTTCGTCCCGACCGAGCTAGACAACTTTGCTACGCTTTGGTTAACCCCAGCTTTGATGGTTTTCCCAGGGAAAGGATTCAGCCCCTAGATTTTGTCACCTTCACCCAGTACGATCCTGCCCTGCCAGTGGTTGTGGCCTTTGAGCCGCAAAATCTGAATAACATTTTGGGAGAGATTGTTGCCCGCCACGGCATGAAGCAGTTCCGCACGGCAGAAACGGAAAAATATCCCCATGTCACCTACTTTTTCAATGGCGGTTTGGAACAACCCTTTGCCGGGGAAGACCGGGAGCTAATTCAAAGCCCCATGGTATCCACCTACGACAAAGCGCCCCAAATGTCTGCCAAAGCCGTTACCGATACGGTTTGTCGAGCCATGGAAAAAGGCATTTACTCCCTGGTGGTGGTCAACTATGCCAATCCCGATATGGTGGGGCACACCGGTAAACTCAAAGAAGCGATTCAGGCGATCGAAACCGTCGACCTCAATGTGGGACGCCTCCTGGCCAGTGCCGCTAAAATGGGGGGCACCGTGTTAATCACCGCCGACCATGGCAATGCGGAATATATGAGCGATGAGTCGGGTAATCCCTGGACCGCCCACACCACCAACCCAGTGCCGTTTATTTTGGTGGAAGGGGAAGGACGCAAAATTCCTGGCCATGGTGGCGAAGTCAAGCTGCGGGAAGGGGGGAAGCTGGCGGACATTGCCCCCACGATTTTGGATATTTTGCAGTTGCCTGTTCCAGCAGAAATGACTGGTAAAACCCTTATTGATCAGCCCTTGGTGGAAATTAAGACCAATCGCACTCCGGTTAACCTCTCCCGTTAGGTAGGGTGGTTAAACGCGCTAAAATGGGAAGCCTGCACGATCGCCGAGGGGCGCTAGATTGTTATGACTTTAATTACTGTTCTAAGAATTATTTGGATGGCTTCCGCCGCCCTGTTGACCGTACTGGTGTTGCTCCACAGCCCTAAAGGGGATGGCATTGCTGGCATTGGTGGCCAAGCCCAATTGTTTACCAGTGCCAAAAGTGCAGAAAAAACCCTCAACCAAGTGACCTGGACCCTGAGCATTATTTTCATTGGGCTGACCATCATTTTGAGTGCTGGCTGGCTGGCCAATTAAGTTAGGGGATATGGGGGACGATTTGACCCTTCTCGATCGCCAAAACTTCTTTGATCTGGCCAGGCTTTGGGCGATGCTGCCTCCGGCGTTGGCGGTTGAGGGGTTTGCTCCACAGGGGTAAGGATTTTGAAAGAACGCATAAAACCCTGGGCCCAGTTCCTGGCCCTATTGTTGTTGACTTTACTGCTGGTTAACCTACCGGCGATCGCCAGCAATGGGGACAAGCCGACTTTACCAGCACTCCAAGTTCATCCCCTCCCCCCTGAATTGGTAGATTTGGGCATTAGCCTGGAGAATCGCAGTTTCCCTGGGGATGATGGCACCGACTATTTTGCCCAAGTGCAATCTTCCCCCCTCGGGCATCTGGTCTGGTCTAGATTTCCTGTCACTGTAG
>NZ_JADEWJ010000334.1:0-3676 GCF_015207725.1 Synechocystis sp. LEGE 06083 | reverse complement strand
TTTCTAGTTGGCCTGGGGAAACCTAAAAATCCCTTTAGTTGGTGATTTTTGTTTATAAAGTTTAAAAAACCAGCCTACTCGATTCTTCCAATTTTTTTGTAACTTCCTATGTCTCACTTTAGCAATATCAAAACCCGCATCCGTAACCTTGATGTGTTGAAAACCACCCTGACCAACTTGGGGCTGGATTGGAAAGAAGGGCCGGCCACGGTGCGGGGCTACCAAGGTCTGACCGCCAAGGCCGCGGTGGTAATCGAACAAGGCAATGATTATGACCTGGGCTTTAGCTGGAATGGTCAGGAGTATGAGCTGGTGACGGATTTACAATACTGGCAGCAACCCCTATCGGTGGAAGGATTTTTACAAAAAATCACCCAGGGTTATGCTCTGGAAACCGTACTTAATGAATCGGCTAAACAGGGCTTTGCTGTAACGGAACAGCAAAAAAATGAAGATGGCTCATTGCGGTTGGTGGTGCAACGCTGGAGTGCGTGATGGTAATGGCTGATCTAAATTTTCCTCCCGATCGCCGTTCTGGACTGGAACCGGAGTTGGGGGGAGATTGGCGTAACTTCGACGACCGTTCTGGTTTGGAGCCGGAATTGGGTGGGGAGTTGCGGGAAAGGGGGGTCTATGTGGACGAGGTGACCTGCATTGGTTGCAAAAACTGTGCCCACGTGGCTCCCAATACTTTCACCATTGAGCAGGAACACGGCCGCTCCCGGGCCTTTAGCCAAAATGGGGATGATGAGGCGGTAATCCAAGAGGCGATCGACACCTGTCCGGTGGACTGCATCCATTGGGTGCCCTACGACGAGCTCAAACAGTTAGAGGAAAAACGGAAAAGCCAACAGATTCGTCCTTTGGGTTATCCACAAATCAATCCCCATATGTGATTGGGCAGAAAAACTACTCAGAACCAGATTTCTGCCGTCGTTCCTGTCGATGTTGAAAAAGTTCAAACGCTCCCAAGCTCAGGCTGGCACTGCCCAAGGGAATCCAGTAATAAATCACTCGGTAGGCTAACAATGCCCCCAGAACTTCCACCGAGGAGTATTTGGGAGTCAACAAAAACAGCACCACTGTCTCAAATACCCCCAGTCCCCCCGGCACGTTACTGATAATACCCGCCACCTGGGCCAGGAGGTAAATGCCAAAAAAGCCGGGAAAACTCAGGTGATGGTGCCCCGGTAACAGGACGTATAAAATGCCCGAGGCTAAAATCCAATCCACCGCCGTCAAACCAATTTGGGCTAGGGACACGGCAAAGGGAATTTTGGGAGTTTGCCATCGGCCAATTTTGAAAGGTTTGATTAAATTGCCTGTCACCAGCAGATAAACCCCAATGATGGCGAGGAAAGTAAAGCCGATGGGATGGACAGACAAAAAGGGTAAATGGAGAAAGGCCGGTAACTGTAGGGGATCAACCACAAAAGTTATGCCCCCTACGGTCAGCAAACCAACCCAAAAGCTCAAATTACAAAAGGCGATCGCCTGGGCAATGATGGAGGTTGGAACCTGCCAGGATTGATAGAGGCGGTAACGAATCGCACTACCACTAAGCAAGGCTAGACCAACACTATTACTAATGGCGTAACTAACAAAGCCAACAAAACTAGTTTTGGCTAGGGGTAAAGATTGCCCTAGATAAAACATGGCCAGGGTGTCGTAGCCAGTCAAAATTATGTAGTTGATGAGCATGAGCGCAAAGGCTCCAGCCAAACGGGTTTTGACAATGCCCTGGAAACTTTCCAAAACATTTTGCCAACCATAGTGATGCAATTCCGAATGGATGGCCCCAATGGAAAGCACAAACAAGCAGGCCCCGATCGCCGCCGGCGCAATTTTTTGTAGCTTTTGCCAGGCGGTCATGGCCTCACCTCATAGAACAGAAACAAGCTGGAAAACCAATGGTTAGAGTGGGTTGGCAAAGCCCCCTTACCTCCCAATTGTGGGAAGAATCGGCCCCATGTTGCCGGAGCTTCAGCGGGTCGAGGGGGGGAAATATCAACCTGTTTAAAAGACTCTTTTGGGACAGAGTTCTTCTTAACTATTTTGCCTATCCTGTTGGTGATATTCCACTTCAATCACCGTATGGACATTACCCCGGGGGTTAAAATCAGCTTTCAGTCTAGCGTACAAAGGATTGGCCACCGCCACAAAGTCATCCAAAATTTGGTTGGTCACTTCTTCGTGGGGAATATGGCGATCGCGGTAGCTGTTGATATAGAGCTTAATAGATTTGAGTTCCACCACCTTTTGGTCGGGACAATAGGTCAGATAAAGGGTGGCAAAATCAGGGTAACCGGAAAAAGGACATTTGCAGGTAAATTCCGGCAGAGTGATGTGGACATCGTAACAACGGCCTGGGCGGGGATTGGGGAAAGTAATCAGTTGAGCATCCCGAATTTCCCGCTCGCCATACTTTTCGACGTTATCGCTGGTGGTAATTGCAGTTTCGGCCATGGTGAACAGTGAAAAATGGACGGGATTGGAAAGAAGAAACCCTACCCCCCATTATTTCAGATTTTTCCTGAGAGCTTGGTGGCAAAGTTTTAATTTGCGCCCTAAATTGACCAGTTAAAGCGCCGGCAATGCTGGGGGACGGTTTTCCGTTTTCCCCCAACCCGAGAGTCAGGGGGTCTTTGGAAAGAAACTCTAAAAGGTTAGCCTAGGTATCTTGGTAGTAGTCCCTGGTGCCCTTGGCGTCCATTGCTTCACTCAAGCGGTTGAGGGCATGGATATAGGCCGCAGTCCGCACACTCACTTCCAAGTCCTGGGCAATGTGCCACACCTGTTCTGCTTCCTCCACCATTTTTTCCTTCAGGCGATCGTTGACTTCCTTGGCGCTCCAGTACAGTCCACTGCGGTTCTGCACCCATTCAAAGTAGCTCACCGTCACCCCCCCAGCATTGACCAAAATATCGGGAAAAACGTAGATGCCTTTGCTGACTAAAATATCGTCGGCGCCGCTGGTGGTGGGGCCATTAGCCACTTCAAAAATATAACGGGCCTTCACCTGATCCGCATTGTCGGCGGTAAGTTGATTTTCCAGGGCGGCGGGAATCAGTACATCTACGTCCAGGGCTAACAATTCAGCGTTGCTCAGTTGTTGATTGTCCCCCAAATCACACAGGGTCTGGTCACAATACATGCCAGCCAAACTGCGGTTGTGTTGTTTGTAGTCAATGGCAGCGGGAATGTCCACCCCTTGTTCGTTGTAAATGCCCCCCTGGGAATCACTAATGGCCACTACTTTGTAGCCTTCTTGGTATAGGCATTCCGCCACTACCATGCCCGCATTACCAAAGCCCTGGACAGCCACGGTGGTATTTTCGGGATACCGGTCAAATTTGGGCAACATGGCCTGCATGATGAAAAAAGCCCCGGTACCAGTGGCGGTGTTCCGTCCCTGACTTCCCCCCATGGTGACGGGTTTGCCGGTGACAACGGCGGGACTGATTTTACGGCGAATGATGCTGTATTGATCCATCATCCAGCCCATCATCATTTCGTTGGTGTAAACGTCTGGAGCTAGGATGTCGACGTCCGGGCCAATGAAATCGGCGATCGCCTCGATGTAACCCCGACTAAGGCGTTCCAATTCTGCCCGACTTAGTTCTTTAGGGTTGAGGGTGATGCCCCCCTTGGCTCCCCCGAAGGGTAAATTTAACAG
>NZ_JADEWJ010000333.1:0-3694 GCF_015207725.1 Synechocystis sp. LEGE 06083 | reverse complement strand
CCTTAGTGCCATCTTGGTAATAGCGTTTGATAGCAATTTTGCCACCCTTAATGCTGGCAGCTACCAACTCCCCATCTTCGATTTCTTCTTCCCCAGTCACAGAACGGAGAATCAGCATATCGCCTTCGACAATAAAGTCGTCCACGAGGTCATTGCTCATTACCCGGAGGGCAAAAACCGATGACTTCTTCATTAGGGGGGCAAAGTCAATCTTTTCCACTTCCTCTGCGTCTGCTTCCACTAGTTCACCGCCTTTGAGTTCGCCGATGACGGAAACTCCTTTTGGTTTTTGGTGGAGAATTCTCAGGGTGCGGGCTTTACCATCAGTCCAATCGACGTAACCTTTATTGCGTAGCCGTTCCAGCCGACTTTGAATGGGGGCCGGAGAACGCAAATTCATGGCCCGCATCATTTGGCGGATAGAGGGGGCGTGCTGGGTTTCGTCAATGTAACTAACTAACCAGTCAAAAAGTTCTTTTTGGGCTCGGGTGAGAGGTTCCATGTAATATCTCCTATAGGAATGTATTTAGGACTCTCGGACTATTTTAAACCCAGTCATAACATTCAGGGCAACCATACTAAAAAAGACACAAAATTTTACATTTATGCCGATTTTTCCTCATTTTTGGTTATTAAAAGGCGATCGCCGCTGTAATTGAGGGCAAGAAAAATAGGAATCAGTGATTACCCTGAAAAACCTTACTGTTGTCCCCCATAATCTCAGCGATTGCCGATCTTCTCAGCTTCCTGCACCTGTTCAATTAAGCCCCGTACCTCCTTGGTGCCAGCGGAAGGTTCAAAGGCTAGGGGAAATTTACCACTCCCAATCATCCGTAGACCCAGGGGTAAAATACTAGCAATGCCTTTGAGATCCCGGAAAAAATTACCCACTACATAGATACCAAATTTCCGCTCATCCACCCAACCACCGGCCTTAACCAAATCCACCATGACTTTACGGTGGCGTACTGGGCGACTGTCCTGGGCTGTTTTCTTAGCCAGAAGGGCAGACTTAATTTTGCCAATCTGGTCCATGGGGGCCACTTCCATCGGGCAAACTTCATTGCAGAGGTAACAGCGGGTACAGCCCCAAGCTCCAGCGGTGGCATTGTTGTAGTTTTCGAGGCGATCGGCTGTGGCTCCATCTCGGGAGTCGGCCAACAATCTTTGGGCTTTGGCTAGGGCATGGGGCCCCACAAAATCGGGGTTGACAGATTTGGCGTTGCACTCGGAATAGCAGGCCCCACAGAGGATGCAATTGCCCATTTGATTGAGTTTTTCTCTTTCCGCCGGGGTCTGGAGAAATTCCCGTTCCGGTACCTTGCGGCCCTGGGTACTAACGTAGGGCTCCACCCGTTGCAGGTCATCCCAGAAGGGTTGCATATCGACAATTAAATCTTTGATCACGGGCAAATTGCCAAGGGGGGCCACCGTCACCACCGGAATGCCCGCTTCGTTAATCTGGGTGAACAATTGGGTTTCACTGCCCACATTTTCCTTACAGGCCAAGGCCGATCGCCCATTAACCCGCATACTGCAACTGCCACAGATGGTGTTGCGACAATTTTTGCGGAAGTTCAAGCTCCCATCCTGTTCCCATTTAATCCGATTTAAACACTCCAAAATAGTAGTGCCGGGCTCCACTTCTAGATCAAACTTTTCTAGGTAAGGAGATTGTTGCGGTTTTTGGCGCAAAATTTGGAATTGGACTTGCATAGAAAACACCCTGGGGAAAGCAATGTTGGCCGAGGCTCCACTTCAAAGTTTAGTGGAAGATTCATTGCCGTGGGTGGGGATTGGGCCATGGAAATATGGCAGGGAAAAACCGGAGCTATTGCTCAATTACTTGCCCAGACTTTTGACACCGTTCAATAACATCACTAAGCCCGCCACTAAAATGCCCAAGGCGATCGCCCCCAAAATCCAATCCAAATTAGCCGTATTTTCCATATTTTCCAAGGGTTAATGCCCAGAGGGCCGTTAATGATTTCGATTCGTAAAAATGACGATTTTTCAGCCAATCCCAACTAGATGATCCTAATCCAACTGTTGGACTAAACTCCCTTCCGTGGAATTTTTGTTAATAAAATTGACAAATTTTTCCACCATTTCTGGGTTACGCCAGCCCCGTTGGGCTTCTCCTTGTAAAATCTCCAGGGCCTGGACTGTATTTACCGCTTGCTTATAGCGACGGTTATTGGTCAAAGCAGTGAAAATATCAATGATTTGAAAAACCTGTGCCAGCAGTGGAATTTCTTTGCCCCGGAGGCCGTCAGGGTAGCCACTGCCATCCCACCGTTCATGGTGATAACGCATAATTTCCCCCACAGCCCTGCGCCCAGCCAGGGGTTCAAAAATGGTGGCCGCCACATGGACATGGTCCCTCACACAGTCCAATTCTGTGGAGTTGAGGGCCCCTTGTTTGAGCATAATTTCATCGGGCACTTGGATCATGCCCAAATCGTGTAGACGGGCAGCAAAAACGAGGTCATCGATTTGCCCTTGTTCTAGACCAAGAAATTGGCCAAAACCCGCCACCAGTTGACTACACGTAATGCTAGCTTCTCCGACAGCGTAACGTTCTTCGACCACCGCCGCTAAACGAAACAAAACCTGTTCAATCTGGGCGACGGATTCCGTTAATTTCTTTTTCTGGATCAACAAATCCACTTGATTGAGCAGTTCTACCCGCTCCAGGGGTTTGAGTAAGTAGGCATCAGCTCCACTGGCCCGACTACGGAGACGACATTGGGGGTCATCCATGGCATTGGTGAGGATGACGGGAATATTTTGGCCGGCGGGGCTATGTTTGATGGCTTGGCATAATTCGATGCCATTTTGGTGGGTTAAATTGACATCCATCAACACTAAGTCTGGAGCAACTTTTTCCACTTGTTCTACCACTTGGCCACAACTAAATCCCTGGGTGGTTTCCCCTTCAATGATTTGGTAATTGTTCAAACGTAAAAGGTCGGCGCTGGCAATGCGACTGTAGGGGTGGTCATCCAGCAAAAAAATACGGAGGGGAGAAATTTGGTTCACGGATAGCCAGGGTTAAACTGCGGTCTTGTTCATCATCCTCTGCTCAAGGGGTTTGGGGTCTCCTTGGGCCACAATTTTGCCTTCTTCCAGCAGAAAAGCTCCATCACAATAGTCTAGCTCTTCCAAGCGATGGGTTACCCATAGGGCGGTGATGCCCCTTTCTCGGACTAGTTTTTGTACTTGCGACACTAATTCCCGTTGACTGTCCCGGTCTAGCAGGGCCGTGGGTTCATCCAACAACAGAACGGAACAGTGTCTGGCGATCGCCCCGGCAATGGCAATGCGTTGTTTTTGGCCGCCACTGAGGGCGTAGATGGGTCGGCGGGCCATATCGGCTAAGTTGACTGCCTGGAGAGCTTCCCCAACCCGGCATTTCACCTCATGGGGAGATAGTTTTTCTTTGACCAAACCGAAGGCAATGTCGGCTCCTACGGTGGGCATGACCAATTGATGGTCAGGATTTTGGAAAACAAAGCCCATGGGCTCTGCCAATTTCACCACACCGCCATGGGGAGTGAGGAGTCCCGCCAATAACCTTAACAAGGTAGATTTTCCACTACCATTGGTGCCCAAAAGCATCCAGAATTGGCCCTGGGGTACCGCCAGGCTACAGTTGTGCAAACCAGGACGGGTGGGGGACCACTGAAAACTC
>NZ_JADEWJ010000332.1:0-3728 GCF_015207725.1 Synechocystis sp. LEGE 06083 | reverse complement strand
GCAGAGGGGTGGGCAATAGCTCCAGATAGGTTGCGTTCCGCAATAAATCCCCCGCCTTGCCCTGAATGCGTACCCGGTCAAATAAATTGGCTACCCCATTGTTCAAACCCAGCTTCATCAATGTGCCCCGCAGTTGGGGATCGGGACTGACCAACGGTTTTCCCTTTTGCGCCGCCATCAAATTTTTGGCGATCGCCGCTCCTTGTTGATAGGCAATCTGGGCCAGGGCAGGTTTAGGATTTTCCTTGACGGTCACACAGTCTCCGGCAGCAAATACTTCAGCAAAGCTAGGTAATTGTAGGGTACTGGTCACCAGGGGTTGCCCGTGGCGGTCAATTTCCTCCGGGGGAATCTCTGCCGCCAAGGCTTTGAGGAGGGGATTAACCGCTGTACCCGCTGTCCAAATGGTGGTGCAAGTGTCTAAATGGCGCAATTCCTCCTCTCCGGTTTCCACAAATTGCAAACTTTCTGGGGTAACACCTTTAACCCCTACCCCCAACTTCAACGTCACCGGAATAGTTCTGGCTTGCAACTCTTCCAGGGCACAACGCTTGAGCCCACTATTGGCGTCCCCCGCTAGAATTCCCGGTGCATGGTTCACTAAGTAAATTTTTAAATCATTGATATCCCCCCCCATGGGCACGTACCAACTAGGCAGTAAATCCGCCAGCGTGGCCGCCATCTCCACCCCCGCCGGGCCGGCCCCAACGATCGCCACCGTCAGCAATCTTTCTTTTTCCGCTTTATCTTCCGTGGTTAGGGACTTTTCTAAACAGGTTTTGAGATGATCCCGCAGGGCGATCGCCTCGGTTTGGGAACGGAAAGCAAAGGCATGTTCTTCGGCTCCTTTGGCCCCCAGATAACCCTGCACAGACCCCACCGCCAGCACTAAATAGTCATAATGCTGTTCCTGGCCGGAATCGAGCACCAAACGCTTTTGCGCCAACTGCACATCGGTTACCTTCGCCTGGACTAATTCAACATCACTATTGGCCAACAACTCCCCGTAGCTGGGACACACCACTGACTCCGGCAGTTCCTCCGTGAGCAACTCATAGAGCATGGGCTTGAAGACAAAATTTGTCTGGGGGTCCACCAAAATAATGGGGCCGGCGTGCTGATGGTAGCGCAGATGTAGAGCGGTGAATAGTCCCACAAAACCACCACCGACAATGACTGTTGTTGCTGAATCGGACGCATTAATGGCCACAGTTTTCCATCCCACTGCCGAACAATTTTCACCGTGCCCTGGGCACTTCCCTTGTAAAGGTAGCACGCAAGCAAAAAGTGGGGCCAATTTTCTAGAAATTGGAACCCCACTTCAGGGATGGTCGAATTGAGATGGTACGTAGCCAGCCGCCTAACTCCCCCAGGGAAAGAAATTGGCTAAAAATTACAATTTATCGACAATTTAGGGATAAATTACCATCTTGGGCAAAGATTTGCTGACAATCAATTACATAGGAGGCAAAATCACCTGATCCACCACATGGATAACACCATTGCTGGCATCCACATCAGCGGAAATCACAGTAGCTTTGTTGACTTTAACTTTGCCATCTTTAACTTTGAAGGTGAGGGCTTCCCCAGCCAAGGATTCCACTTCCCCAGAGGTGACTTGGGCGGCGGTAATTTTGCCGGGTACTACGTGGTAGGTCAAAATTTTCACCAATTTATCTTTGTTTTCTGGCAACAAGAGACTTTCCACCGTACCAGCGGGCAAAGCGGCAAAGGCATCATTGGTGGGGGCAAAAACGGTAAAGGGCCCCTCAGCGGATAAAGCTTCCACTAAATCAGCCGCTTCCACTGCAGCGACAAGGGTACTGAACGTTTCGTTTCCAGCGGCAACTTCCACAATGTTCATGGTGGTTTCCATCGCAGCTTGGCTGACTACGGCGGGTTTTTCAGTGGTTTCTATTTCTGCCATGGCGACGTTGGGTACCCCGAGGGCAAATCCAGTCAGAGCAGTAAAAGCAACAATTCTAGCGGCGGTTTTCATAGCAATGTTTCCTAGTGAGAAGACTGTCCACCGCTATTATGACAAATTATAAATTTTTGTGAAGAGATGTTAAGGCAACATTGCCACTGGCACAAGCTGA
Organism: Synechocystis sp. LEGE 06083; assembly: GCF_015207725.1. Classification (NCBI taxonomy): domain Bacteria; kingdom Bacillati; phylum Cyanobacteriota; class Cyanophyceae; order Synechococcales; family Merismopediaceae; genus Synechocystis; species Synechocystis sp. LEGE 06083. The sequence continues at coordinate 1,629 of NZ_JADEWJ010000332.1, read as the reverse complement.
CCCATGGGCGCAGCTTAGAAGATATCCGCCGGATCTGCGGCCCGCAACCGCCCCACGGCGATCGCCCCGGAAATACAACACATGGCAATGGTCATAATCAGTACGGTCAAAGCCCGAGCAGTGGTCATAATCAGGGGTAAACCCGTGGCCCGGGCGGTGTTGGTGTAGAGCAAAACCCCCAAACCAAAGCTAGGCAAAAAGCCAATCACCGCTAGCAGTAAAGCTTCTTGGAACACTACCCCCAACAAATAACGATCGCCGTAGCCAATGGCCTTGAGGGTGGCATATTCCGGTAAATGGTCGGAAACGTCGGTGTAGAGAATTTGGTAAACAATCACCGTGCCCACAATGAAGCCCATGGCGGTGCCCAAGCCGAAGACAAAACCAATGGTGGTGCGGGTTTGCCAATAATTTAATTCGTATTGCACCAACTTTTCTTTGGTGAAAACCTGGACATCGCCCCCGGTTAACTCCCGCCGGATTTGTTCGGCCACTAACTCCGGATCTTGCCCCGGTTTGAGTTGCAAAATGCCCACATCAATGGAACTGCGGTCCCGGCTGGGAAAAAGACGGAAGAAATTTAAGTCGCTGGTGATTAACGTGCCGTCCGCCCCAAAGGAAGAACCAAGGGTGAATAAACCCTGTACCTGGACGCGGCGATTACCCACTTCCGTAAAAACGGGGCCATCGGCTGCTAACAAAGTAGGTACCGGGCCAAATTCTTCCCTAGAGTCTTGGTCAAAGAGGAACACGTCAGGGCGTTTAATCAGGTTTAAATTTTCCTCTACCCCCGGTAGATTGATCGGATTACTAACGGGGTTAAAACCCATAATGTAAATCTGGCGGCTGACTTTGGTTTCTGGGTTTTTCCAGCGGTTGATGTCAATGTAAAGGCTAGTGCCCCCGCCCACAGCTTCATTGCCCATGGCTTGGTACAAGCGACGGGCTGCAAAGGGGGTAGGGTTAACAAAGGTGTCGGTTTGGGTGCTGAGGATGAATAAATCCCCCTGCAAACTCTCAGGAACCCGAATTGCACTATCAAACAGAGCATTTTTGAACCCCAGTTGCATAAAAATCAACACATCGGCAAAGGCAATGCCGGCGATCGCCGCCAGGAGTCGCATCCTTTCATGGAATAACTGGTGCCAAGCAAGGGGAATTTTCATCTATTGGGTAGAGTGACAGATAAATCTGGGGTTGATGGACTTTTAATTAGGGGGAGAGGGGGGGGCACTGTCGGGTTCAATTTTCACCACCACCTTGGCATTGCTCAAACCAGCCACCTTTTTACTAGCACTGGGGCTGAGGGCAATTTTCACTTCCACTACCCTGGCATCAATGTCGGCGGCGGGATCGGAGTCCAGTACATCATTTTTGCCAATTCTCAAGCCAATATTGGTGACTTTACCCTCCAATTCCCCGCCAAAGCTGTCATTTTCACTGGTGACCCAGGCAGTTTGCCCCAGTTCTACCCGGCCGATGTCGTTCTCGTACACCTCCGCCACCACAATCATTTGGGACGTGATACCCAGGTCGAGGATGCCATTGGTATCGCTGACTTTTTCCCCTGGGCGGGAATAAATTTTTAACACCTGGGAATCCACTGGAGCCCGCACCACAGCAGTGTCC
>NZ_JADEWJ010000331.1:0-3764 GCF_015207725.1 Synechocystis sp. LEGE 06083 | reverse complement strand
TACCCATGTTTTAGATGAGTTGACCAAGCTTTTTAATAAAGTTAATGAGCTAGATCGATTAAGATATTTGGTCAATTCATGGGACATATTCTGCCATTCATCTGCCTAGATTGATGGAAGAGGGATAGAGGGAAACCAAGACCTTGAAACAGAAAAACTCCCACCCCGAAGGGCAGGAGCCGTGTAAAAAGATCACTAAATGGGTTAGAGGGAATTAGCCCCAGCTACCACCTCCAACAATTCCTGGGTAATGGCCGCCTGACGAGCCTTGTTATAGGACAGGGTCAAACTGCCAATTAACTGTCCAGCATTGTCACTGGCATTACTCATGGCCGTCATCCGAGCCGCCAACTCACTGGCCGCCGATTCCTGCAGAGCCCGCAGTAATTGGTTGGTATTGTAAAGAGGCAACAAAGCCTCGAGAATTTGCACCGGATCTTGCTCAAAAATCATATCCTGGGGAAAACTCTCCACCGGAGATTCTAGTTTTTCCCTTTCCACCTGGAATTTACCGCCCCTGGTAATCAGCCGGAAAATTTCATCATCGGGGGCTTCCAATCCCTGGGGAGAGAGGGGAAACAGGGTTTGGACCACAGGTTGGGAGCTAATCAAAGAAACAAACCGAGTGTAAATCAACTCCACCCGATCCACTGCCTCGGAAACAAACAAAGCCACCAGAGAATCGGCAATTTGAGCCGCTTCGGAAGCGTTGGGAATTTGTTCTAAGTTGGCGTAGCTGGCGGCCACATCGTAATCCCGCCGGCCGAAATATTGTTTGGCCTTACTGCCCACCAACACTAGTTTGACTGCAATGCCTTGGCTTTTTAATTCCTTGGCCCGTTGCTCTGCTCGCTTAATGGCGTTGACGTTATAACCACCGCACAAGCCTCGATCGCCAGTGACCACCAGGAGGGCCACCGCTTTAGGTTCCCGCTGTTCAAATAAGGGTAATTCTGTTTCTGCAAAGGAAAGACGGTTTTGCAGATTGTATAGCACCTGGGCGAGGGCATCGGCAAAGGGCCTGGTGGAAAGTACCTGTTCCTGGGCTCGACGTACTTTGGCGGCCGCCACTAGGCGCATGGCTTCAGTAATTTTTTTGGTATTTTTGACCGACTGAATCCGGTCACGAATCGCTTTGAGGTTAGGCATAGGACGTTACACCCGTTAAATTTATCTTTTTAATTGTTCTGGAGCCTAAATGTGGATCCCTAAAATCAGGGGTGGGGAAAAGTCGAGCTCGGCCCAGACCCTTCCCCCCAACTCACCGACTTGGGCATTGATTAGGCGGCAAAACCTTGGGTGAATTCTTTAATCCCTTCTTTCAACAAAGTTTCCGCTTCTTCGGTGAGAGCTTTTTGGCTACCGATAATTTCCACGTACTTGGCTTTGTTGGCCTTGAGGTAATCCCGCAGACCTTGGGCAAATTCCGTCACTTTTTCCACGGGGATGGTGTCAATGTAACCATTCAAACCAGCGTAGCTGATGGCCACCTGTTCCCACACGGACAAGGGAGAATTTTCCGGCTGTTTCAGCAGTTGGCGTAACCGTTGACCCCGGGCCAATTGGGCTTGGGTGGCGGCATCCAAATCAGAAGCAAATTGGGAAAAGGCTTCTAGTTCAGCAAACTGGGCCAATTCTAGTTTCAATTTACCAGCCACTTTTTTCATGGCTTTGGTTTGGGCGGCGGAACCTACCCGACTTACCGAAATACCAGCATTAATGGCAGGACGGAAACCAGCGTTGAACAGGTCGGTGGAAAGGAAAATTTGACCGTCGGTAATGGAAATTACGTTGGTGGGAATATAAGCAGATACGTCCCCGGCTTGGGTTTCAATCACGGGCAGGGCGGTCATGCTGCCACCACCGAGGGCATCACTCAATTTAGCGGCCCGCTCCAACAAACGGGAGTGGATGTAGAAAACGTCACCGGGGTAAGCTTCCCGACCGGGAGGACGACGCATCAACAGGGACATTTGCCGGTAAGCCTGGGCTTGTTTGGTCAAATCGTCATAGATTACCAAGGTGCTCTTGCCTTGATACATGAAGTGTTCCGCCAAGGTGGCACCGGTGTAGGGGGCCAAATATTGCAGAGTGGCGGGGTCGTTGGCATTAGCGGCTACCACAATGGTGTAGTCCATGGCCCCTTTGTCGGTCAGGGTATCGATGATTTGGGCTACGGTGGAAGCCTTTTGACCGATCGCCACGTAAACGCAAACCACGTCTTCGGACTTCTGGTTAATGATGGTGTCAATGGCGATCGCCGTTTTACCGGTTTTACGGTCCCCAATGATCAATTCCCGCTGACCCCGACCAATGGGAATCATGGCGTCGATGGCGGTAATGCCGGTTTGCATGGGCTCACAAACGGATTTCCGTTCAATAATCCCAGGGGCCGGAGATTCCAACAAACGGGTAGCAGAGGAAGTAATGGGACCCTTACCGTCGATGGGACGACCGAGGGAATCCACAACCCGACCCACCATGGCATCCCCTACGGGAATTTGGGCAATCTGGCCGGTGGTTTTAACGGTACTGCCTTCTTGAATATTGATGCCATCTCCCATTAACACTGCACCGACGTTATCTTCTTCCAGGTTGAGGGCAATACCAATGGTGCCGTCTTCAAACTCCAGTAACTCCTGGGACATTACCTGTTCCAGACCATAAATCCGGGCGGTACCATCCCCTACCTGGAGCACTGTGCCCACATTGGACACCTGCACACTCTGATCATAGGACTCGATTTGCTGGCGGATGATACTGCTAATCTCGTCGGGTCTAATGCTTACCATAGTCTTAATTTTCCGTTGAAAAAGTGAATATAAAGCGTCGCTGGGCGACGGAAATTAACTAGCTAGAGGGTGGTCCCGAGACTCAGACCAACCCGGCGGAGTTGACCTCGTAAACTGGAATCGAACACCTGGGAACCGACTTTGATGACAATGCCCCCCAGAATATCTCCATCGATTTTGGTTACCAATTCCACCGACTGGGCCCCGGTAAGTTGTTTAACTTTCTCTTTCACCTGATCCTTTTGGGCATCGGTGAGCTTGAGGGCGGAGGTCACTTCGGCTAACACCGTATTGGTGAACTGTCGCAACAGGACCAGGTATTGCTCGCAAATGGCTTCGAGGAAAATGATCCGGCGTTTATCCACCAACAACATCAAGAAGTTGATCAGGTAGCCATTGCCCCCTTCTCCCATCACAGAACGCAGCACAGATTTTTTATCTTCGTCCTTGACCACCGGGCTAGAAAGGGCGGCGGCTAAATCCGGAGATTCCTTCAGTAGAGCCAAAATGGAGCGCAGGTCTTCACCAAAAGCCTCCGTAAGGTTTTGCTGTTGGGCCAGTCCCATCAATGCCTGGGCATAGGGTTCAGCGATTTTACTGCTGTACATAGAACTTTTCATTAACGACCTCCCAATTGGGCAATACTGCGTTCGATTAACCGATCCTGGGTATCCTCATTGAGGCGATCGCGCAGGTCAGCTTCGGCCTTGGCCACTGCCTGTTCAGCGATGCGGCGCTTTAATTCCGCAATGACCCGGTCCTGCTCGGCACCCAAATCCTGGGCCGCTGTTTCTTGCATCCGGCGTAGGTCGGTTTCCGTCTGGGCTGCAATTTCTTGTTTAGCCACCTCTGCCCTTTGACCCGCGTCCTGGACAATGCGGGCGGCCTCGGCCTTAGCTTGGGCCAATTTTTTCTCTTCCTCCGCTAAAATCTGGGCAGATTTGCGTTGGCGAGTTTCAGCCTCTTCAATGG
>NZ_JADEWJ010000031.1:0-20670 GCF_015207725.1 Synechocystis sp. LEGE 06083 | reverse complement strand
CCACCGAAGCGAAGAGTAATAGGGCAGTGACTAATCCCAAAATCCAGGGTGTACCACCGGACAGTTGGGGAAAGCGGGCTAAGTCTTGGCCATAGCTGAGAGTCACCAATCCCAAAATTAAAAACCAGGATGGATTGACGTAAAAAGGAATACCAAAGAGACTGCCGACGCGGATATTGTTGTTCATTCAATTGCCCCCCTAAACTGAGGCTTAACATGAATTAATTGTAACGAGATGTTAAGACGTACCTGAGTGGGAAAACCGTCGCAGTGGGTTCGGTTAAGCACCGTTTCCCCAATTCACCTTAGGATCAAGGGCAGTATAGCCCCTTCCTCCGGCAGTTCGACCATGTTTTCCCCCAGCGTTTACTCAGAAATTATTACCACCCTCCCCCCTAGTGTAAGGTTAGTGGCGGTGACCAAAACCAAGGCGATCGCCGATATTGAAGCGGCCTACAGGGCGGGTATCCGGGATTTTGCCGAAAGTCGCATCCAGGAAGCGTTATCCAAAATTGAAGCCCTGGGGAGTTACACCGATATTAATTGGCATTTTATTGGTCGTTTACAAAGCAATAAGACCAGACGGGTGGTGGAAAATTTTACCTATATCCATTCCATTGATAATTTATCGATCGCCGCGAGATTAAACTGCATAGCCGGGGAATTGGGTAAGCATCCCCAGGGATTGTTGCAAGTCAAGTTACTGCCCGACGAGAATAAATCCGGTTGGACCAGGGAAGAATTAAGTATTGATTTACCCCAATTAGAGCTATTGGAAAATCTGAAAATTTGTGGATTAATGACCATTTTGCCCCTCGGTCTGTCCCCTGGCGATCGCCAACAAACCTTTGGAGAATTAAAAGATTTAGCCGCAGAGATTAGTCAAACATCTAACCTGTCATTAACGGAACTATCCATGGGCATGTCCGGGGATTACCCTGAAGCGGTTGCCGCCGGGGCCACCATGATCCGACTAGGTACAATTCTCTTTGGCGATCGGGGTTAAATACTCCATTTCATGGACGATAGCAAATATCGCAATTGCTAGTTGGGAATGAAAACTAAAAAGTTCTCATTGTCTGGCGTTTATTCTTTGCGCAAGCTGGAGATTGAGATACAATGAAAACTTAGACAACAACTAGACGAATCAAAAATAATATTTGCAATTTCACTAATATGAAAACGATTACCCTAAAAATAGAAGACGGTGTTAATGATCGTTTTATGTCGTTATTGAAAGACTTTTCCGATCATGAATTAAGGATTCTAGAAGAGTCCGAATATGTTAGTGATGATGACTACTTAAGATCCATTGAAGGCATGGTTGAGAGTATTAATGAAGCGAGAGAGGAAGCGGTAGAGAATGGTATTACTTTGGATAAGCTAGATTGGTGATGTACAAGGTGATTTTCATGACAAAGGCACAAAAAGATGCTAAAAAATTAGCCTCTGGCGGGTTAAAGGCAAAAGCACTCAAGCTAATTGAGATTATTCGTGAAGATCCTTATCAATATCCTCCTGAATATGAGCTTCTTAAAGGAGACATGAAAGGACTAATTAGCAGAAGGATAAATAAGCAACATCGATTGGTATATGAAGTCATAGAACAGAAAAAAATGATCAAGATATACCGAATGTGGACCCACTACGAGTAGACCAGATAGGGTTCTTTTTATCATTTATTCTTGAATTGTCGATATAATGTAATCCAACTAACAAAGACTGGCTACGTAGTTAGATCCACCGCATGAACAATGGCGAAAGCAGAAGTATAGCCATGTAAAAAGGTTTGACTGCCCACCTGGCCAATTTCACCATTGCAGAAAAAACCTCCTAGGGCTATTCCCGGAAAATATTGCCCAAACACCTGGCTGTCAAAGTTGGGGGTGCCATACAGGCCATAGCCTCTGCCCAAACAGGAAAACATCAACGCCCCGATCGCCGTGGTAGGGGACTGACTTGGTTCGCCGTTAGTGTAATAACGCAACAAAATTCTTAGATCATCGGCGGAGGTTTCCCGATCCCGTAAATGGAATTGTAACCTCTGGCCTTTTCTCACCCGGTCTCCAATGGCGATCGCCCCCTGGCGGGGATCCACCCCCAATAAATTACGAATTAAAAAATCTCCCGGTTGGAGAGTCAGCTTAAACTCATCGTTGGCCACACCGACAAAGAGAGAGCTTTGGGCCAATTCCTGATCCTTGGGGCTGAGGGTGGGAATCAGTTTTTGCAGACTAGCCAGGGGACTTTCCAACACCACCGTACCACTGTCCTTATCCTTGCCTTCGATTTCTGTGATGATGTTTCGTTCTCCCTGGTTAACCACAAACGGTTCACCGATGGGTCGACAGCCCTGGGCCACCACACTACCGAGGCGAATATTACCCGCCAGAGCAACCCCAATGAAACCTTCCCCGTAGCGTCCACTGGCATGGTGGGGAGATTGCAAAAATAAACTGCCCCCCATAGCAACATTTTCTCCACTGGCTAAGCCCCCCGCTTTCGTTGCCTGGGGATAGGCAAAATCCAGCCCCGCCAAAAAGTCCGTTATGCCCGCTGCCATCGGATCCGCCAAAATCAGGAAATCGGCCCCACTGGCCGGATCAACACCGACCAAATCCACCCAACTCTGGGGCGACGCATCCAAATCCGGTAACTCTTTCCCATGGACGTAGAACGGAGTCACCTTTACCCCAGGCAACCGGGCCACCGTTAAGCTCAGCGCCACTTTTCCTTCCACTTCCTGCACCGCGTCGGGGTCTGCCATGCCAATGATGCCTCCCCCCAAACAACCAATCACATTGGGCACTGACAACTTTTCTTGCACCAGGGGCATTAACCGGGCTGCATCGGAAGCAAAGCTGGAAGAAAGGAACACAATTGCTAAATCCCAATCCCCCTGCCCTGGACCACTCACCTTGGCGATCGCCTCATCCAATGCCCCCTCCAAGGATGGCCTGGTAGAAAGGGCATTAACCCACTGCAAAGAATGTGTCATAGCAAAAAAAGTAATTGGATACTCGACCGAATTCCAACGGTTACCGAAAACCTTGCCCAAAATTGAGATTGGCCCAGACCACCATCGTAACTTCTCGGATCAAATTGCAGAAAACCATGGGGAAAATTTGCCCTGGCCCAACCTTAACTACACCAATGCCCCCTCCTAACCTATGGCAAAATGATGAAGGCCTAACAGTGAACTCCGCCCCATGACCACCTCCCTACCTCCCCAATACGATCCCAGTGCGACCGAAGCCAAATGGCAAACAGCTTGGGAAAAAAGTCATGCGTTTCAAGCCGATCCCCAAGCCCACGGAGAACCCTATTGTGTGGTGATTCCTCCCCCTAATGTGACGGGCAGTTTGCACATGGGCCACGCCTTTGAGAGTTCCCTCATTGATACCTTAGTGCGTTACCACCGGATGCGGGGAGATAACACCCTATGGTTACCGGGTACGGATCATGCCAGCATTGCTGTGCAAACTATTTTGGAGCGTCAGTTAAAAGCAGAGGGAAAAACCCGGCATGACCTGGGGCGGGAAAAGTTTTTGGAGCGGGCTTGGCAGTGGAAAATAGAATCTGGCAGTACCATTGTCAACCAACTGCGGCGTTTGGGAGTTTCCGTAGACTGGACTAGGGAACGGTTCACCATGGACGAACAGTTATGTCAAGCGGTGAAAACGGCTTTCATCCAGCTTTACCAAGAGGGGCTAATTTACCGGGGTAATTACTTGGTCAATTGGTGCCCGGCTTCCCAGTCGGCGGTGTCAGATTTGGAAGTGGAAAACCAAGAGGTGGACGGTCATCTCTGGTATTTCCGTTATCCCCTCACTGATGGCAGTGGAGAAGTGGTGGTGGCTACGACTCGGCCGGAAACCATGCTGGGAGACACTGCAGTGGCGGTGAATCCCCATGATCAACGTTATGCCGCCATGGTGGGCAAAACTGTCACCCTGCCTTTAACAAACCGGGAGATCCCCGTGGTGGCCGACGAATTGGTGGACCCAGAATTTGGCACCGGCTGCGTAAAAGTAACCCCCGCCCACGACCCCAACGATTTTGTCATGGGCCAACGGCACAACCTACCTTTTATTAATCTGCTCAATAAGGACGGTTCCCTCAACGAGAACGGTGGGGATTTTGCTGGCCAGGACCGCTTTGAAGCCCGCAAAAATGTGGTGCAGGCTCTGGAGACCCAGGGGTTTCTGGTCAAAATTGAACCCTATCGTCATTCCGTCCCCTACAGTGACAGAGGTAAAGTGCCGGTAGAGCCGTTGTTATCCACCCAATGGTTTGTCAAAATCGAAAGTCTGTCCCAAAATGCCCTGGCTTGTTTGGATGAGGACAATGATCCTAATTTTGTGCCGGAACGGTGGGGTAAGGTTTATCGAGACTGGTTAGTTAAACTCAAAGATTGGTGTATTTCCCGGCAACTATGGTGGGGTCATCAAATCCCCGCTTGGTATATTGTCAGTGAAACCCATGGAGAAATTGCCGATAATACCCCTTTTATTGTGGCCTATGACGAAGCCGAAGCCCTGGCCAAAGCGGAAGCAGAGTACGGCCCAGCGGTGCAATTGCAACAGGATCCCGATGTGTTGGACACTTGGTTTTCTTCAGGGCTATGGCCCTTTTCCACCATGGGTTGGCCCCAGCAGACAGAAGACTTGGCCAAGTATTACCCCACCAGCACCCTGGTGACCGGTTTTGACATTATCTTTTTCTGGGTAGCCAGGATGACCATGATGGCGGGACACTTTACTGGCCAGATGCCTTTTAAGGACGTGTATATCCACGGGCTAGTGCGGGACGAAAATGGTAAGAAGATGTCTAAGTCTGCCAACAATGGCATTGACCCTCTATTGCTAATCAATAAATATGGCACCGATGCCCTACGCTATACCCTAATTCGGGAAGTGGCTGGGGCAGGTCAGGACATTAGCCTGCAATACGATCGCCAAAAGGACGAATCGGATTCGGTGGAAGCGTCCCGTAACTTTGCCAATAAACTGTGGAATGCGGCCCGGTTTGTGATGATGAATCTGGAGGAAAAAAGCCCAGCACAGTTGGGCCTCGCCCCTGTGGAAAGCCTGGAATTGGCAGACCGCTGGATTCTGTCCCGTCTCAACCGAGTTATTGAGCAGACCAGAGAACAAATAGAAAACTACGGCCTGGGGGAAGCGGCCAAGGGCTTGTACGAGTTCATTTGGGGAGACTTCTGTGACTGGTACATTGAACTGGCTAAACCCAGGCTTTGGAATAAGGAAGGGGGAGAAACTGGCACCCAGCGTCAATTGGTGGCTCGTCAAGTTTTGGCCCACACGTTGGACGGCATTATTAAGCTGCTCCATCCCTTTATGCCCCACATTACCGAAGAGCTCTGGCAAACTCTCCACCAAGCCGAGGGGGAATTTCTCGCATTGCAGGCCTACCCGTTGGTTAACCAGTCTCTGATTGATCCGGGTTTGGAAACTCAGTTTGATTTGTTGATCAACACCTTACGTACCATCCGTAATCTCCGGGCGGAAGCGGGCATTAAACCAGGGGCCATGGTCACAGTTATCCTCCAAAGTGAAAATGACCAGGAACGACAAACCCTGCAACTGGGGGAAACCTATATTCGTGACATCGGCAAAGTGGAGAATCTCCAGGTTGTGCCCCAACTACCCCCAGAACAAACCCAGGCGGGCACGCAGTGTGCCTCCGGCATCGCCGGGGTGGTGGATACAGTCCAGGTATTGATTCCCCTCTCGGGGCTGGTGGATCTGGATATTCTCCGCAGTAAAATCCAAAAAACCTTAGACAAAGTCAGCAAAGAATATGAAAGCATCGAAAAACGCCTTGGCAATCCCGGTTTTGTCAATAAGGCACCGGAGGAGGTAATTACCGGAGCTCGGGAATCCCTCAACGCCGCCGCCGTTCAACGACAGATGCTCCAGGAAAGGCTAAAAATGCTTGGCTAATGTTAATAACCCCCATTGCCCCTGGTTCTGTCAAAATTCCAGGGGTTTTGATTTGGGCAAATTGGTTATGACTTTAGGACTGCCGGAAAGAAGAGATTTTGCATAAAAAATCCCCACCTTTTGCCAAAGCTTAAGTGGGGTGATCTGGTTAGGTAATTGGGTTGTTAAGACCTTTTGTGGATTTCAAATCATAACCAATAGGCAGTACAAAAGATCGCTCTATTCTTCCAATCAATCTGGAGTCTAAATCCACACAGTAGTATTACCATTTCAGTAGATTGAATTGCTCCATATCGGTTGTTTCTCGGTTGCGGTAAATGGCTAGCACGATCGCCAGACCCACCGCAGCTTCAGCAGCGGCAATGGTAATGACAAAAATGGCAAACACCTGGCCCCGAATGTTGCTTGGATCAAGGTAATTGGAAAAGCCCATCAAGTTGAGGTTAACTGCGTTCAGCAACAGTTCAATGGACATCAACACCCGCACGGCATTACGGCTAGTGATGAGACCATAAATACCAATGCAAAACAGGGCGGCCGCTAGAATCAAACAATATTGGAGTTGCAAATGCATGGTGGGGTCAGGAAAATTTAACTAGGGTTAATCAATAAAATTGGCTTAGATGGGGAGATTTTTGCCCAATCAACCGGCAAAGGTTCAAAAAACTCCCACTAACCTTGGTTAGGCAATGCCTATTTGGAGGCGGAAGTTAACTCACGGGGACGCTCCGGCAAAGTGAGAGCAGTGGCGGTTTTATCTTCCTGGGATAGTTCGGGAATTAAGTCCCGACGGGCCAAGATAATTGCCCCCACCATAGCCATCAACAACATAACGGAAGCCAACTCGAAGGGCAGGAGGTAATCACTAAAAAAGTGTTTCCCAATGGTGACCAGGGTATTTTCCACAAAAGGCCCCGTTTCATTAATCTGCCAAGGAGTAATTAACACCATGGTGCTCAACAAAGCAAAGATGCCCGTACAGACCAGGGCGGTGGATAAATTTCTCAGCCAACGACCGGGAATTTTGGAAAAATCTTCCCGTTTATTGACCAACATAATGGCGAAAAGAATAAGTACGCTGACCGCTCCCACATAAACCAGGACTTGGGCCGCCGCCACAAAATCTGCATTGAGCAGGATATAAATACCCGAAATACTGAGGAAGACTCCCCCCAACAGGAAGGCGGAATAAACAATATTAGAGAGCAGCACGACCCCCAGGGCCGCCCCAATGACTAAAAAAGCCAGGATTAGGAAGGATATGTACTGAACACCTTCAGCTAAATTCACAGTGGTTAATCTCCTAGGTACGGATAGTGGAAGGGCAAAATCAGGTCACAACGAGTTTACTTTAACGGGTAAAGCCAAGGAATGAAGGAATAAAGCACAAATCTATTCCGTTTTCACCAAATCTTCCGGATGTTGTCCGGCCCGTTGACTGCCCTTGGGTAAATCGTGGGGTTCTAGCACTCCTTTGGGCAAATAGCCTAGTTCCCGCAGGGGAGTCACCATCGGATCTTCAGTTACTTTATAGGGCAACCTACCCAGGGCGACGTTGTCATAGTTCAAATCATGGCGATCGTAGGCCGCCAACTCATATTCCTCCGTCATGGAGAGACAGTTGGTGGGACAGTACTCCACACAGTTGCCGCAAAAAATACAAACTCCGAAGTCGATGCTGTAATGTTTGAGTTCTTTTTTCTTAACTGCCTTGTTAAATTCCCAATCCACCACTGGTAAGTTAATAGGACAAACCCGCACACAAACTTCACAGGAAATACATTTATCAAACTCAAAGTGAATTCTGCCCCGGAACCGTTCCGAAGGAATTAACTTTTCGTAGGGATATTGCACTGTGACGGGCCGACGACTCATGTGGTCGAAGGTAACTGCTAACCCCTGACCGATGTACTTAGCCGCTTGCAAACTCTCTTTAGCGTAGTCGCCAACCTGCTTAAGAATATTGTTGAACATAGCTTTCAGAAGGGAAAAAAGGTAGAGGGTGAAAAGTTGAACAAACCTGGAGACGGTGGCGAAAAGTCAGAAGCCGGAATCAAGCAAACATCGGCGCTCTCGAAGCTAATCTGCACCGCCCCATTGAAACTAACCGCCAAAGGCCATGGGAAAGGTCAACTTCAGTCCAGCGGTAATTAGAAGGTTTGCTAGGGCAACGGGCAGTAAAAACTTCCAACCTAGGTTTAATAATTGGTCAATCCGCACCCTGGGCACAGTCCAGCGCAGTAGGATGGCAATGAAGATCAGAAAATAGGACTTAAGTACCGTCATAGTTATGCCCAGGGCCGCCATTAGCACCTGTAACCAAGAGGTGGTAGGTGCAACCCCCAGCCAATTAGCCACATTTTCCAGGGGAATGGGGAAGTCCCAACCGCCCAGATAAAGTACCGAAAATACCAGGGCAGAAAGTACAAGATTGACGTAGGAACCAAGGTAGAACAGGGCGAATTTCATCCCAGCATATTCGGTCTGATAACCCGCCACCAATTCCTCTTCAGCTTCCGGTAGGTCAAAGGGTAGACGTTCACATTCTGCCAGGGCCGCAATCCAAAAAATTAGAAAGCCCACCGGCTGACGCCAAATGTTCCAACCCAAAATGCCGTAGCCAGACTGTTGGTCAACAATGTCGATGGTGCTGAGGCTGTTGGACATCATCACGATCGCCAACACCGCTAGGGAGAGGGGAATTTCGTAGCTAATGGACTGTGCCGCTGCCCGTAGCCCCCCCAGCAGGGAGTACTTATTGTTGGAAGCGTAACCAGACATCAACAGCCCAATGGGCGCAATACTGGAAAGGGCAATCCAGAGAAAAATACCAACGTTAATGTCGGTGATGACCAGGTTCTGGCCGAAGGGCACAATGAGGTAGGAAAGAAAAACCGGCAGTACCACCAGCACAGGGCCAATGGTAAATAACCAAGGGTCAGCCTTGGCCGGTACCACATCTTCCTTAAACACCAACTTAATGCCATCGGCCACAGGTTGTAACACTCCCAAGGGACCGGCGAATTCTGGACCAATCCTTTGCTGAGCGGCGGCGGAAATTTTTCTTTCTAGCCATACCACCACCAACACCCCCACGGTGGCTCCGATGATCATCAAAATCGAGGGGAGGGGAATCCAAAACAGCTTCGCTAATCCTGGAGGTAGGCCGAAACCTTGCAGTGACTGAAGAAAACTATTCTGAAGATCAATGCCTGAAGTCATGGTGCCGTCCGCTTGGAGGGTTGAAATGATTAACTGAGTCTCAGCTCAGCAAGCTTGCCGATTATTGTAATGAAATTTACCTGCTTAGTATAGTCCCAATAGTTTTGATGGTTATGATTAGGATTCTTGAAGTGTGTCGCTTGCTTGGGGGTGATGGTGTCCTCGTTCTCCAGGATCCCTAGGGAGTTTTCTTCCACCCTTGGCAGGTATTCCATGACTAGTTTCGTCCCTATCTTCGTGGGTCACTGGGGTAGAATCAATGTTGATATCTCCATTTCAGACCATGATTTGACGAAAAACTACAGCTATCCCGGAGGGCCGGTTTTTCAAGACCGATTCTTTCGATCAATGGACTGATCAAAATTTGCTTTTGCCGGCCTATGTTGCGTTTTGCCCGTTCTCTCTATCCCCTGATTTTATCCGTCACCAAAAATGATCCGGAAAGGGGCCACCAACGCCTTATCCAAACTTTAAAAAAAGTGGATGCCATGCATCGCCATGGCTTTGCTGTGGCCATGGAGCAACTAGAACAAGCTTTTACCCATTCAGACCTTCGTTTACAACAAAGCTGTTGGGGCTTAAATTTTCCCAACGTACTCGGTCTCTCCGCCGGCTGTGATAAGGAGGGAGAGGCGGCCGCTGTCTGGCCTGCATTGGGTTTTGGTTTTGCAGAATTGGGAGCTGTGACCAAATATGCCCAACCGGGCAATGACCGTCCTCGTCTATTTCGTTTACCCCAAGACCAAGCAGTGCTGAATCGTTTGGGGGCCAATAATGAAGGGGCTGTGGCCATGGCGGCGAAGTTAAAACGCACCTGGGAGTATTATCCCCGCACCATTCCCATCGGCATTAATCTCTGTAAATCGAAAATTACTCCCCTCGACCAAGCGGTGGAGGATTACGTTTTCAGCTTTCAAACTTTAGCCCCGGTAGCGGATTATTTTGTGGTCAATGTCAGTTCTCCCAACACCCCTGGGTTGCGCAGCTTGCAGGAGTCTGACGAGTTGCCCCGCATTTTTGCTGGCTTGCAATCAGCAAATCATTGGCAAAAGCCGATTTTGGTAAAAATTTCCCCGGATCTCTCCTGGGAGGCGATCGCCGTCATCATTGATTTAGTTAAAGAACACAACCTAGCGGGCATCGTGGCCACCAACACCAGCACCCGACGATCGGGTTTAAAGACAAAAATTTTGCCCCAAACCGGTCAACCCATAGAAGAGGAAGCCGGAGGACTGAGTGGTCAACCAATCCGAGACCGGGCCACAGAGGTAATTCGCTATATTTATCAACAAACTGACGGCACCATTCCTATCATTGGCGTGGGGGGCATTTTCACCGCTGAGGATGCCTGGGAAAAAATTCAAGCAGGGGCAAGTTTGTTACAGCTTTATACGGGCTGGATTTATGGGGGTCCCTGGGTAGTCCCGGATATCTTGCAGGGCTTGGGGGAAAAGTTAGCGGCAGAGGGTTTTTCCCATATCAGCCAAGCAGTGGGATCAGAATAAACATACCCAACCTAGACAGAGATTTTGCATTGTCGTTAATGTAGACCTTACATGCGCATCCTCATTGTCAATCCACCACATCCAGCCATTGGCAGCCGTATTCCGCAGGAGCAACTTCCCCCCCTCGGACTTTTGTTAGTGGGCGGTTCTTTATTGGATGCTGGCCATGATGTCACTCTGGTTGATGCCGAACTTGGCCCCCTTTCCCATGGTGAGATTGTTGAAAAAGTTGTTACTCACCAGCCCCAGATTCTCCTGATCGGCCACTCCGGTTCCACCTCAGCTCATCCAATCGTGGTCGAATTGACCCGTCGCTTCCGCAGGGAATTACCAAACCTCATCATTGTCTACGGTGGAGTTTTTCCGACCTATCATTTTCACGACATACTCACCCAAGAACCCCAGATTGATGTCATTGTTCGTGGCGAAGGCGAAGCCACCGTTCCTAAGCTGATAGCTGCCATTGAGAACGGTGATGACCTTGCCAACGTAGAAGGCATTGCTTTCCGCTCCCATGATCAGATTGTTGAGACCTTACCTGCTCCGATGATTCAAGATTTAGATGCCTATCGGGTCGGGTGGGAACTCGTTGATCTAAAAAAATATAGCTACTACGGTGGCAAGCAGGCCGTTGTTATGCAGTTTTCCCGCGGGTGCCCGCACCTCTGCAACTACTGTGGACAAAGGGGTTTCTGGGCTCGCTGGCGACACCGTGACCCCAAGAAATTTGCCAAGGAAATCGCCTGGCTGCATCGAACCCATGGCGTCGAATTGTTCAACTTGGCCGACGAAAATCCAACAGTCAATAAGGCAGTGTGGCGGGAACTATGCGAAGCTATCATTGCCGAAAACCTACCGGTGACGATTATCGGTTCGACCCGTGCAGATGACATTGTAAGGGATGCAGATATTCTGTATTTATACCGCCAGGCAGGGGTAGAGAGATTTTTGTTGGGTATGGAAAATACCGATGAATCCACACTCAAAAAAATTCGTAAAGGAAGTAAGACAACCACCGACCGTGAAGCTATTCGCCTACTGAGACAACACGGCATTCTTTCCCTCGCTACGTGGGTAACTGATTTTGAAGAGGTCACCGACCGGGACTTTATCCATGCCCTCAGACAGTTGCTTTGGTACGATCCAGACCAAATTATGTCGTTGTATGTGACGCCCCATCGCTGGACTGGATATTATCGCATCGCTTCTGAAAGACGGGTCATTCAACTCAATCAGAGTAAGTGGGACTATAAGCATCAAGTGTTAGAAACCCGTTATATGCCTCCTTGGCGCATTTTTTTATGGGTGAAGTTCATTGAAATTATTTTGCAAACCCGTCCTGTAGCGTTATGGCGGTCCTTTTTTCAGCCCAACCGAGCTTCACGCCACGGCATGAATTGGTTCACGCGTATGGGGCGACGCGTCTTAGCCCATGAGTTGTGGAACTTCTTCTTCGGCGACTTTCGAGTCAGCAACGGGCCAACATTGGAACAATTCTGGGGTGCCCCCCAGGATCACCAAGAAATTCCCCTCCGCATATCTCGTTAGGGGGGCTGGGTTTGTGTCAAGCCTAGGCAGATTTAGGATACAACAAACAGTACTAAGAGCAATTGTTTTCCAAGGTCGAGAGACGATGTTGCTATGAATTTTGCTCTGGTTTTTTTTCCTGAATTAACCCGTAGCCAATCTTCGCAAAACTGTAACTCCATTCGAATAAATTCACCTTTAGGCGATTAGGCGATCGCCATTAAACCCTTAGTCATTGATTGGTTGGTCTAACTTTTATTGACCCGCGTCTGAGCTTGGCATCGTTTCAAAACGGAGTGACCTATCCATTTCCCATAGAGTACATCGTTAATCCTGTCTTTTGCCGCTAATGGCAATGAAATGACGCGGTGGGGTCAACTGGCTGGTAAGGTAACCGTTTCCAGCCAAAAGGACTCAATACCCTGCACCATCTTAAATAAATCCTTCAAATTGCGGGATTTGGTGAGATAACAATTGACATGAAGTTCATAACTGGCGATTACATCATCCTCATTGTGGGAAGTGGTTAACACCACCACGGGGATTCTTTTCAGGGCCGGGTCTTGCTTAATTTCCGCCAACACTTCCCGGCCATCCTTTTTAGGAAGGTTTAAATCCAACAAAATTAGGTTGGGACGGGGGGAGTTTTCGTATTCCCCCTCTTGTCGTAAAAAGGCCATGGCCGCTAAACCATCCCGGAGAATGATTAGTTCGTGGTCAATAGTACTGGTTTTCAAGACTTCCTGCACAAGGCGACTGTCGGCTTTGCTGTCTTCCACCAGCAGAATGACCTTGGGGGGATTAGATTCATCGGACATGGTTCAATACCTTACCTTCTTAGTTACCAATGGGGATGGAGAAGTAGAATGTGGAGCCCTCCCCTGGGTTAGACTCTACCCAAATTTGCCCTTGATGACCCTCGATAATTTTTTTGCAAATAGCAAGACCCATGCCGGTACCTTTATACTCGTCCCTGGTGTGGAGTCGTTGGAAAATAACAAAAATGCGCTCGAAGAATTGGGGGTCAATGCCAATACCGTTATCTTGGACCGCAAATACCCAGGCATCCTCCCGGCGATCGCCCCAGATTTTAATTTTGGCTGACTTGTCCCCGGCAAACTTGATCCCATTGGCGATCAGGTTCTGGAACACTTGCATGAGCTGGATTTGATCTGCCATTACTGCCGGCATGGAACCAACTTCAATTTCCGCCCCGCTTTCTTCAATCCGTTGCTTCAGGTTAGCCAGGGCTTTATCCACCACTTCCTGCACATCGGTGAAAGTGAGCTGGGCATACTGGGTATCCACCTTGGCATAGGTCAAAATATCGTCAATCAGAGTCTGCATCAGGGAAACCCCCGTCACGGCAAAGTCAATGAAGTCCTTAGCGTCTTCGTCCAGAGCTTCGCTGTAGCGCATTTCTAGCAGTTGTACATAGTTGCTGACTTGGTTGAGAGGTTCCTGCAAATCATGGGAAGCAATGTAGGCAAATTTCTTGAGGTCAGCGTTGGACCGTTCCAAGTTGCGGGCTAACTGAGCCAACTCTTCCGCCTGACGCAAAATCAAGTTGACGATCGCCTTTTTCAGGGCCAGGGCACTCTGAATTTCCACCGATTGCCAAGGTAGGGATTGCAGTCGGACAATTTCTTTCCAGAGGTCAAAGGACTGCCGGGGATGGAGTTCAATTTTACCGTCTTCCTGGGTGGCTTCGTAGGCATGGTGAGGATCTCCCCCCCAATTAACCGTTTGCAACACTTCGGGCCGGAACCAGAGCAAAAAGTTATGACGGGCAATGGGAATGGCCAATAAACCGCTGGCTACGGATTTGAAGTTAACGGCATCGGGGTAAATTTGTGACAGTGAAGATGTGAAAAACACGTCCTGGACTTCCCGATTTTCCAGCCATTGCAGTAGATATCGCACCGCTTTTTCGTCTGGGGTTTCCCCAACCAAAATTAATTTTTCCCCAAAACAAATGGCCGCTCCCTGGGAACCAGTTAGCCCCAACAGGCGATCGGGATGATTAGTTAATCCTTCGACGAAATCCCCCGCCGTGGTCATTTTGTCCAATAAAACCGCTTCATGCTCCGCTAATTGCACCCGGTAATCGAAGGTTTCCGTATCTTCCTGGGCGGAAATGTTACTAAACACTACCCGACCAAAAAATTCGCAGGCTTTACGCAGTTCAAAGGGAATTACTTTGGGTGTTTGATGGTGGCAAGCAATGAGACCCCAGAGATTGCCATCCTTAATGAGGGAAATGGTCAAAGAAGCCCCCACCCCCATATTTTTCAGATAGGTGAGGTGACAATGGTAGGCACTGCGGAGAATGGATTCTGTCAAATCCACCGCTCGGTTGGTGCTGGGATTAACGGCGGGGGTGAGGGGCACTGCCACACCATAAACGTCAGGAATAACTCGGATGGGGTTATGGATAAATAGCCGACGGGCGGGCTGGGGAATGTCTGATTCAGGATAATGCAAGCCCAAGTAGGGCTCCATATCATCCCGTTTATCTTCGGCAATGACATCACCGTGGTTATTTTCATCAAAGCGGTATAGCATCACCCGATCAAAGCCGGTCATACGTCGTACTTCTTGGACGATGACATCGTAGAAATCCCGCAGATTAGCTTGTTGGCGCAACCGATTTAAGGCGGCATTGGCCATGTGATAAAAACCCAGGAAAGGCAGATTGTCGGAAGTGTAGGCTGGTTCTAGTTCACACACCAATAGGCCGTCGCTATTGCGGTGAAAAACCCCATCGAAAATGACAAAGTCGTCCCCCATTACCCGCGCCCACAGTTTACTGGGGTTGAGGCTGCTGATTTGTCCGGCCGTTAGGCGACTCTGGATGGGCTCAATCTGAAAGCTATCAAATACTTCCCCTAGGCCTTTGCCCAACAGTTCCTCTGGCGATCGCCCCAAAATACCGGTGCAGTTGGCACTGATTTGGCGGATGATCAGATCCGGTTCCTGCAAGACCACCACTAAACCGTGGGGCTGAATTAGGTGGGCGGTGTGGATGGCGAGGGTTTCTAGCTGACGGAGGGACTGGTCGCTGAGTTGTAGGGTAGTGGCCATGGGCTTTTCTCTTTTTATCTATGGGTGGAGGCTGATGCCAATCACGACCGAGGCCGCAACTTTGGGCTTATAAGTAACTTGCAATAATCTTGGACTGACTGATAATTTCATCTCCGTCACTGGAGTAATAACGACCGAATATTCTGGGTGCTTTTATCCTAACGAAGCTTTTTTATTTCCCAACCGCAACGTTACACAACGAAACCGTTTCGCAATTTTTCTTAATGATTAGCTAGATAATTCACCGGTTCGAACTGGCCCTTGGCGATCGCCATTTTGACTAAATCTGAGCTTTGATTGTTTAATTGTCTATAACTGTCAATCCAGCAATTGGCTGCCCCTAACCCCTAAAATCCCTAACCTTTCCTTTTGGTTACTTTGGATGGGTGTTCGTCGAATAAACTGTCCGAAGTAAATCCATCTTTGCAGGCGGGCTTTGCCCCCTAGAATTTTCGATGACTAGCGACGATGCCGCGGCCGGTTTAGTAAAGGTTCTCGATTCTGCCCAGGGAGCTTTCCTTGCCCTCGATTCCTATGGCGGCAATGATCGGAGTCGGGCGGTGTTGGCCATGGCGGAGGCGTTGGAACGTTCCTTTGCCCAAATTTTGGAAGCCAATACCTTGGATTTGGTGGTTAGTCGGGAAATGTCCGTGGCGGATTGTCTCTGTGAATGGCTCAAGCTCACCCCCGAAAGGTTGCAAAACACGGTGGCTATTCTGAAGCGTTTGGCTTCCTTGCCGGATCCCCTCCAGCGGGTGATGGCTTCCCCCTATCAATTTAACCTGGCCCAGACCTATTGCCAGTTGATGCCCCTGGGGGTGGTGGCCCTAGTCTATGAAGCTTTTCCTGAATTGGCGGCGATCGCCGCAGGCTTTTGTCTGAAAACCGGGAACAGCCTAGTTTTGAGGAGTTGTGGTGCCTCTAGCCATTCCACCGCGGCCATTTGTGAAATTTTGCGGGAAGGTTTACTGGATGCGGATTTACCGGTGGACAGTGTTAACCATATTCCCAGCGAAACGCTACCCAATGTGCAGGACTTAGTGGGCAGTGCCAGCCAGCTTAATTTGGTTATTCCCTACGGCCGCCCCAGTTTTGTGGAACAAATCAGCCAACAATGTACTCCTCCAGTGTTGAGGGCCGCCATGGGTAACTGTTACCTCTACTGGTCTAGTAAGGGGGACTTGGAAATGGTGCGGCAAATGATCATCGACAGCCATGTGGGGCACCCGGATCCGGTCAATGCCATTGAAAAAGTTCTGGTTAGTCCGGGGCAAAATCCAGCGCCGTTGGTACGACTATTGAATAACCTACAGGGCAAGGGCTTCAAGCTCCGGGGAGACAGTGAACTCTGTGAACAATTTCCCGACCACCTCACCCTGGCCAAGGAGAACGAATGGGGTAAGGCCTACCTGGACCGCACAGTGGCCTTCCGCACCACCCAAAATCTGAAAACGGCGATCGCCTGGATCAATAGCCATAGCAGTGGCCACGGGGATTGTATTGCCACCGATTCCTACCAGGAAAGTCGACAGTTTTCCATGGGGGTGGACAGCGCCTTGGTGTATGTCAATATTCCGCCCTCTTTCTGTCGCAATCCCCACCAGGGAGAATCATTATTTTTGGGGGTATCGAGCCAAAAAGGTCAACGGCGAGGCTTGATTGGCTTAGAAGCATTTATGACCCCCAAGCAAATTGTCCAGGGGGAAAGTCGCAGTTGAGCCATTGCCCATGTCACAGTTAGGTCGTTTGGCATTGTTGGCCCTGAAAGTATTGCTCCCTTCGTTTCTTATCTCCTGGGGCATTAAGTTTATTGTGCCGGCCTTTGCTCCTCCACCGGAGTTAGCCTGGACCTTGCTATTGGTGTTCACTCCAGTGCTGGCGGTCATTGTTTGGTTGGGGCTACAGGAATGGCAGGGGAGGAAAACACCGTGACCTTTGCCCAATGGTCTGGCTTTATCAGTCTCTTGTTGATGGGGGCAGTGCTGTGGCAGATCCGCCAATTATTGTTACTGTTGTTTGCTGCCGTAGTGGTGGCCAACGGTTTAAACCACCTTTCCCAATGGTTCCAGCGGCGGGGCATAAAAAAACAATTATCCATACCCTTGGCGGTGATTATTCTACTGTTGGCCCTCGTAATAGTGGTGGCCCTGATCATCCCCCCCTTTGTGGAGCAATTCCAGGAACTCCTGACCCTTGTCCCCACCAGCATTGATGACACCCTACAATGGCTCCGGAAAATAGCCAGGGCGATCGATCCAGAATTAACGCCCCTCCTACCAAATTGGCAACAAATCACCGGACAGATCAGGCCTATTTTGCAGAAATTGGCTGGTAACGGTTTGGGGTTGTTTTACAGCACCCTGGGTTTACCCCTCACCCTTTTACTGCTGATTGTGCTCAGTCTGATGTTTTTGGCCAATCCCAGGGCCTACCGTCAGGGTTTCATCCGTTGCTTTCCTGCTTTTTATCGAGCCCGGGTTGATCTAGTTCTTAGTAAGTCGGAAATTTTATTGGAGGATTGGCTACGCCTGATTGTGGTCAGTGCTGTGGTGGTCACCGCCACCACTTGGCTCGGTTTAGTTTTGCTCCAGGTGCGGCTTCCCCTGGCCCTAGCCCTTGTTGCCGGTATTTTTGTTGTTATTCCCAACATTGGTCCCCTGATTAGTCTAGTCCCCGCCATGGCGATCGCCCTGTTGGACAATGCTTGGAAACCTCTCTTGGTGTTGACGCTCTATGGGTTGATCAACTACTTTGAATTCCATTGGATCACCCTGCACTGCATGGGCAAGCCCCAGCCAATTTTGCGGGGGGTTTTACTATTAGCCCAAGTATTTTTTGTCAGTGTGTTCGGACTTTTTGGGTTGTGGTTGGCGGTGCCCCTCACCTTAGTTGCCCAAGTTCTAGTGCAAGAAATATTGATCAAAGACGTTCTTGATCGTTGCCAAAGCTCAGAAGAAGTTGAGGAAGAAAAATCCACGCAAATCCCGCCGGTATTGCCGGAATCCTAGGGGAAGGGCCACAGTAAATGTGGTGTAAATTTAGTTGAAAATGGGTCTAACTTAGAGGTGAGGATAATCCTTCTGCAAACTCCTATGCAATTCACACGAACTTAATCTGATGGGAATCAGCCGCAAAACGTTGAATAACTAACTCCAAGGGAAATTCTGCAGTTCCCCACTTTAATACTTGTTAAAAAAAGACAAACCCCTGGTGGTTAGGGAAAGGGAAAGTAAATTCTCCCCCATTTCCCCAGACAGATAGATCTACGCTTTCCGAGAATAATACTCAATTACAAGCAGTTCATTGATCTGCAACGCCACCCACTCACGGTCAATAACGCTGTTGACCTTGCCAGTAAACGTATTTTTATCGAACTCCAAATGGGAAGGCACATTGGCCAAACCAGGAAATTCCATATTGGTTTCCACCAATTTACGGGAACGGTCCCGATCACGGACACTGACAACATCCCCAGGACGGCACTGGTAGCTAGGAATATCCACTACCTGACCGTTAATGGTGATGTGGCCGTGGCAGACTAGCTGTCGAGCCCCCGGAATGGTGCCAGCCATGCCCAAACGGAACACAGTGTTATCCAAGCGCATTTCCAGCAGTTCCAACAGAGCTTGTCCGGTGGAACCCGTAGCCCGACGGGCTTTTTTCACATAACGGACCAATTGCTTTTCCGTAATGCCGTAGTTCAACCGTAGTTTCTGTTTTTCTTCTAGCCGAATGGCATACTCAGAACGTTTGCGACGGGCTTGGCCATGTTGGCCGGGGGGGTAGGCACGGCGAGGGGATTTACGGCTTAAACCGGGTAATTCCCCAAGGCGGCGGACGATCCGCAGACGAGGTCCTCTATAACGAGACATCTTAGTTGGTCATCTCCTAATCAATAATTCCCAAACATCCCATTATAGGTTAGTGAGGTCTGTTAACGCTACCCAGTGAAGTCCTCTCCCAGGGCATTGTGAATAACTTGGTAATTGATGCTCAATGTCCCATACTCTATTGGCTTAGGGTAAAGACCATGGTGAGAACTTCAATTAATTCTTTACCAATTCTCAAGCTTGACTGGTTCTCCCAAGGGCTAGGAATCGCCCAAATAGGCTTCCAGAACCCTAGGGTCAGACTGAATTTGCTCAGGAGTGCCATCGGCTAAGTTTCTTCCTTCCGCCAAGACCCAAACGTGGTGACAGAGGGTCATGATCACATCCATATTATGTTCAATCACTAAAAAAGTAATGCCTTGGCGATTCCAATTGACAATGTGTTCACAAATTTGCCCAATCAGGGTGGGGTTAACTCCGGCGGCGGGTTCATCCAGCAGAATTAGCTTCGGATTACTCATTAAAGCCCGAGCCATTTCCAGCAATTTCCGTTGACCCCCTGATAACGCTCCGGCATAGTCATGGGCTTTAGCGGCCAAACCAACAGATTCCAGCATCTCCATCGCCCGTTGGCGGTTGACCCGCTCTTCTGACCGTACTTTTTTGAAACTAATTAATCGTTGCAGAAACTTTTCACCGGTCTGATGCTGATCCGCCAGTAACATATTTTCCAACACCGTCAGGCGGGAGAGCACTTTCGCCACCTGAAAAGTCCGCACACAACCCTGCAGGGCAATTTGGTGGGGGGCAAGTTGGCCGATGGAATCACCATTGAAAAGCACTTCCCCTTGGTCGGGACGAATGAAGTTAGAGAGCAGATTAAATAGGGTAGTTTTACCGGCACCGTTGGGGCCAATTAAGCCGGTGATACTGCCTTCTTTGACCACAATATCGGCGTGGTCCACCGCCCGCAGACCGCCAAAATTTTTGCATAGCCCCTGGGCGAGGAGTAGAGAACTGTCTGGACTACCGAGATTTTCTGCCGGGGTGATGCGATCGCTCATGGAAAATGTGTCAATTACCGCTCAATTACTCTGATTTAGGCGAAACCAATGGTGCTCCGGTTCCCGTTGATGAAATCCCAACCGCTTTGGGACTTTTTGCCGGGGGGGGCTATACCGCCTCCAATCATAGTGGTTTGGAGCCAGTTGGCAAGACAGGATGGCAATTTGATCTACCAAAGATTAGGATGGAACCCATCCTTGATCCGCCCAAAAATTAAATTTCGGTGGGATTCAGCCATAGATTGCCATGGAAGAAGTCAAGACCAAACAACTATACGAGCGGGACTATAGCCAATGGGCAGAAACGATGGCTGATTTGCTGGCTTCAGGTAACTTCGCAGAACTTGACATCGAAAATCTGGTGGAGGAGGTGCGGGATTTGTCCAAGCGAGAACGCGATCGCCTGTTAAGTAGTCTGCGGCTCATTGTTCATCATTTACTGAAGTGGGATTATCAACCCCAGAGGCGCTCCCGC
>NZ_JADEWJ010000330.1:0-3786 GCF_015207725.1 Synechocystis sp. LEGE 06083 | reverse complement strand
CAGGCTAACAATGCTCCGCCGGCATACTGTTGGGAACCACAGATGAGCAAGACATGGCCCTGTTGATATTTATGGGTCACTAGGGATCGACTGAGGGGCAATGTTCGTCGAGCTTGCTCAGTCCCAAGGATTTGCACTGGCCAGATTTGGCCTAGAACGCTGGCGATCGCCTGGAGAGGTAAACCGATACCTAATAATTCCGTCTGGCCCAAGTGGGCCAAAGCCCTGTCCTGAAAGTAAGCTCGTTTCCAGAGACCAAGGCAAAAACTCCGGTCTGCCTGCACCGCTGTACCTAAAATTTCCCCCGTATCGGTATGAATGCCAGAAGGCAAATCGATGCTGACAACGGGGATGGGTAAAGCATTAATAGCTGTGACTAGATCGGCGATCGCCCCGGTAATCGGTCTAGTTAAACCAAAGCCGAACAAAGCATCAATAATTAGGTCGCAATGGGCTAAAGCCTGGACATCATCCACCCAAGGGATGCCCAAACCTTTGCCATAGTCAGCGTGGTTTTGGGTTAGGGGCTTTAACTGATCCAGGGGTTGTAAAACTTCTACTTGGTAATCCTGGAGCTTCAGTTCCCTCGCCACCACTAAGCCATCGCCGCCGTTATGGCCCGGGCCCACCACCACCCCGATGCGGGGAAATTTAGTGGGGGGATAGAGCAGGGACAATCTATTGGCGATCTGTAGAGCCGCTTTTTCCATCAAGGCCGCCACCGGCATGCCCTGGGCGAATAACCAATTTTCAATCTCCTGCATTTGGGCTGCACTGACCACCGCCCGGAACCATGGGGATGCCACAGTCATAATATTTTTCCCTACATTCCTAGGCCAACACCGGATCAACTAACGGCGATCGCCGCTGCAGTTGCCATTGATCCAAATATTCATACCAAGACTGTAAGCCTTCCCCTGTACGGGCAGACACCGCAAAAATTTGTGCTTGGGGGGCCACTTGCCGTAGGTTTTGCCAAGCTAGCTCAGCATTAAAGTCCACTGCGGCGGCAATGTCCTGTTTGGTGACTAAAATAACCTGGGCTGATTTAAATGTGGCGGGATATTTAAGGGGTTTATCCTCCCCTTCCGTGACGGAAAATAATACGACCCGTAAATCTTCCCCCAGATCATAGGCGGTGGGGCAAACTAAATTACCGACATTTTCAATGATCAATTGGTCAATGTTGTCTAAATTCAACTTTTGGGCTGCCTTGGCCACCATTTCCGCCTCCAGATGGCAAATATTTCCCGTGGTTACCTGAATGGCGATCGCCCCAGCACTGCGGAGACGTTGGGCGTCGTTATCGGTGGCTAAATCCCCCACAATGACAGCGGTGGGATGGTCTTGTTGTCGATCGCCGACCATTTTTTGGATCAGGGCGGTTTTACCGGCCCCGGGGGAGGAGAGAAAATTAATCACTAGTAAGCCTTTGGCCTGGAAGTAGCCCCGATTCCTTTCCGCTAGGCGGTCATTTTTGCTCAGAATGCCTTGGCCAATGGCAATGGACTGGCGATCGGGTTCAATGGTCACAGTCTGTTGACTTGGACTGTGGCTATGGTCGCCATGGTGGTGATGATGTTCCTGGTGGGCATGGCCATCATGGCTGTGGGCAAAATTTCCATCTCCATGGTGATGGTGGCTATGGGCAACGGTTCCCACCGCACTACAACCGCAGTTCTGGCACATAATAACCTTCCCCCTCGGGCAGAAACATCAATGTTATGCCCCCATGGTAAGAGAAGATGCTCGAAAGAGGTTCGGCCGCAATTCCCGTTTAGCGCAGTACTCTGGAGTGGACGGCGGCGGCAGAAATTTGTCTGCTCCGGCTCCGTGTTAACAATTGATTTTCCAGCCCTATTTTTCCGATGACAGCCCCCCTAACTCTCAACTTACTCCAAGGTTCTGTTCGTTTTCCCTTTAGTCCCGAAGCGGCGATCGCCCTCCAGGGGGAAATTAACCAATTGGTCAATCATTTAAAGGCCATTGGTGCCCAGGTGAACCAAGGAGGCCGGCCAGAGAAGCAACAGAATTTGGAATATTGCCACAGCGGAGAAGTATTTTTAGAAGTATTTTGTAACCCTAATATTTACCCCAGTCCCTTTGCCGCGAAAGTTTTGCTGACACTACGGGACGACCGGATTCGTTTAACCACCGAGGCTGAGTTGCCCAGACTCATTGAGGATTTGGCAGAATATCTAGCCCAGCATGGTTAGGCCAGGGCCTGCTGACATTTCCCTAATACTGATGGCGAGCAATACGGTGTCAAGTTCCCCATTCAACCAGCAAACCTATTGGGCAAGCTTTCGCTAAAGTAAATTTTGCAAACAGCGCTCCACCAATGTTTTCCCTCCCTCAAAATTTTCTGCAACCACCACCCCTCCAACCAGGCGATCGCCTCACGGTAGTGTCCCCGAGCGGTAGTCTGCGGGAATTGGCGGCATTACAAAAAGGGATAGAAATTTGGCGATCGTGGGGCTACGAGGTGACTTTCAGCCAAGGCTACAAAAACCGCCAAGGTTATTTAGCGGGCACGGATCAACAACGCCGGCAAGATTTACTGAACGCCTGGCTAGACCCCCAATGTAAAGGAATTTTATGCAGTCGGGGGGGCTACGGCTCCGCCCGGTTACTGGAAGATTGGCAATGGCCGGAAATTTCCCAGCCAAAATGGGTATTGGGTTTTTCCGACGTAACAGGTATTTTATGGAGTTTGCTCAAATCAGGCATTATTAGTCTCCACGGCCCGGTGTTGACCACGATCAGCGATGAGCCGGATTGGGCCCTGGAACGATTGCGGGTGCATCTTCAGGGCTTTCCCCTCACGCCGTTGGCCGGGAACAGTTGGCAAAAAGGCAAGGCTCGAGGGCGTTTAGTGGCGGGTAACTTGACCGTAGCCACCCATTTTTTAGGCACTCCCTGGCAACCCAATTTGGCTAACGTAATTTTGGCGATCGAAGATGTGACCGAGGCCCCTTATCGTATTGACCGCATGGTGACCCAATGGCGAGCCTCCGGCAATTTATCCCAGGTAGCTGGCATTGCCCTGGGGCGGTTTAGTGAATGTGAAGCCCCTGCCGGTTTCCCCAGTTGGACAGTGGAAGAAGTACTTGGCGATCGCCTAGGGGATTTGGGCATACCAGTGGTGGCGGATTTACCCTTTGGCCATGGCGGCGTCAACGCTATTTTGCCCGTGGGTAGCGAAGTGGAATTGGATGGGGATGCTGGCACCCTCAGTTTTTTATAATCTTCTCCGCCCTAGAGGACGGGGCTTCAGACCCAATTTCCTTGATGAATTTCACCCTGATTTCATTTTGCTTTGCCACACTAGGATCAAGGCAAAAAGCAGGAGTTAACCATCATCATGGGTAATCAATTCTGGATATATGGGTTAGCAGGACTACTCCTCAGTGGTTCGGCGGCTGGGGTAACAGCGGTTTATCGTAATCAATCCTCACCGCAGATGATGGCCCAACACGGAATGCACATGCAATGGACAGACCAGAGTTTTATAGAAATGATGATTCCTCACCATCAGGATGCCATAGATATGGCGGAGATGGCCCTGCAAAAAGCCCAGCACCCTGAACTGAAAGAGTTAGCTCAGAATATTATCCAAGACCAGGAAAGGGAAATTAAAGAAATGAAAACCTGGTATCAGCAATGGTTTGGTAAACCAGTTCCCCCTTTGTCAAGCCCAGGAATGATGGGAATGCACCAAGGTCACGGAATGATGGCTATGGATTTTAAAACCTTGGAAACGGCAACCAACTTTGACCAGGAATT
>NZ_JADEWJ010000329.1:0-3799 GCF_015207725.1 Synechocystis sp. LEGE 06083 | reverse complement strand
ACGTATTTGCCGCAAATGGACTATGCCCATCCAGCATTGGAAGGCGGCTCTTGCTTGTTTTGCTATTGAACACCCTAATTCTTTTCTTTTCTAATTTCCCCTTTACACAAATTCCTTGACACTCCCAGATACCCCGCAGCTTGCTGCGATTGGGTTATTCATTTTGTCCTCGACAGTCTCTTCCCCCTCCTCATCGGAGCCGTTGTAGGGGACTGAAGCTTCTAATACGCGGTTCATCGCTGCAGTGGTCTTGCCGCCCTGGCTGGAGTGGGCTTCGTCGATGATGATGGCAAATTTGCTCTGGCGGTGTTCGTCCCCAATCTCGTTAAGAATGAAGGGAAACTTTTGCACGGTGGTGATGATAACTTTCTTCCCGGCCTTGATGAACTGGCGCAAGTCCCCTGAACGCTCGGCATGGCCAACAGTAGCGGAGACTTGAGCGAATTGCTTGATAGTGTCTTTGATTTGCTTGTCTAGTACCCGCCGGTCGGTAACCACAATGACTGAATCGAATAAAGCTTTGCTGTTGTGCTCGAGCCCCACCAGTTGATGGGCTAACCAGGCAATGGAGTTACTTTTCCCACTGCCTGCTGAGTGCTCAATTAGGTAACGTTTCCCTACCCCGGTTTCCTTAGCACTAGCTAGAAGCCGCCGCACCACGGTTAACTGGTGATACCGAGGAAAGACCTGTTTAAGTGTCTTTCTGCTGGTCTTTTCGTCCTTTTCCTCGACTATCTGGGCATAGTTCTCCAAGATGTCGGTCAACCCATCTTTAGAGAGAATTTCTTTCCAGAGGTAGTCGGTGGCTAGTCCTGCTGGATTAGGGGGATTACCTGCGCCGTCGTTGTAACCTTTGTTAAAAGGTAGAAACCAAGACCCCTTGCCCTTGAGGTGGGTACAGAAGCGTACTTCTTGGTCATCTACAGCAAAGTGGATAGCGCAGCGACCGAACTGGAACAGTAACTCCTTGGGGTCTCGATCCCGTTGATATTGCTCCACTGCATCTAAGACAGTTTGCTTGGTGAGCCGATTCTTAAGCTCAAAGGTGGCAATGGGGAGCCCATTGATGAAGATAGCCATGTCCAAAGAAAGTGCCGTCTCCCCACGACTGTAGCGGAGCTGGCGGGTGACGCCGAAGATGTTAGCCCCAAACCGTTCTGCTGCCTTTAGGTTACCTGGGGTAGGTGTGCCGTAAAAAAGATCCACATGGGCTGGACCATGGTTGATGCCAGTACGTAACACATCCACTACACCCCGCTTAGCGATCTCACCCTATAGCCGGTGCAAGAACTGGGTACGCTTGGGGCCATCCCCGTTGATACCAAGTACCCCATAGGTATCGGGCTGAGTTGTCTCTAGAAATTCCAACAGCTTCACCAAATCAACAGCGTGCTCTCTGTCGTAGTCTTTGGAGTCGCCCAGAACATAGCCAGCCTCATTGACTAGAGAGTTAACAATTATGGTCTCTAAACCTTTCTCGCTAGTGTCAGTGGGTTTCATAATTGGCTCTTTGTGTTACGAATCGGGCATTTCTTCGACAATCTGGCCATCTTTAAAGATAATGACACCGATTCCGGCTTGTTTAGCCCGTTCCCGTGCCCTCTGACCGGCCCGCCTCAAAGCATTCTCTGCCCCCAGGATGTCTGGATCTTCTTCTCTGTTGCGGGCATTAACATTACCTTGTTGATTGGTCATAACTTACCTCCTTTCTTAATAAGCACAGGTTCACTGCCTGAGTTGTCATAGCAGATCCATTCGTCAACTACTGGTTTGTAGAGGGTCTCCAGGTTGTGTAACCCAGCCGCAAAGCGCCGGCGAATAACTGCTTCGGGGACGTGATGCCCTCCAGCTCGAACACGTTGCGCTACCCGGGCAATGGCTAGCTCAGGAGATGGTAGTTGAAGAAAGAAGAGCTTGACGATGTAGCCTTGGGCCTGCCAGGTGGGAATAAGGCGAGCGTAACTGCGACCACTCAGGGTCGTTTCAAAGGCGAAGTTCTGCCCCCGTCGAGCATGGTTCTGGATCTCCTCTAGCATCAGTCTCCCTGCTCGAAATGCAGCCTGTTCTGGTTCAAAGGGGGCTATTCCGGCAGCGATGAGATCAGCATTGATAAAGGTTAAACACTGGGCTTCCTTGGGTAAGAATTCTTCAGCAAAGGTGGTTTTACCGGCTCCGTTGGGACCAGCAATGATGATGACTTTGCGCTCCGGAGCAGACTGGCAATTCATTCTTCCTCCCCGGCTTCTAGCTCATCGTCCATAACCTCCGAGGGGTCTTCTTCCATGTCGAATAGTTCTTCCTCTACCACCTCCGGCACTTCGATGTCCCGCACATCTACCTGCCCGGTGACCACATCGGAGATGAGGCGGGTACGGTATTCCCGCATTAGTTCTATCTCTCGCTCGGCACGGGTGATAGCCTCATCAATAGGTTCAACAGATGTATTTATAAAGTCAGTTATGGCTTTTTGCTCGTATTTTGGAGGAATTATCAGAACAAGTCTTTTTAGTTTGTTAAGACCTAATACCCCTAATGTAGTTAGATCTGTGCCAGTTAATATCTGGTCAGTTATGTAAGCTACTTGAAGTGAATAAAATAAGAATGTAGAGAACATAACAGTGAAAGGCTTAATCACAGCTAGTCTTCCTGATAGACAAATTTCTATTGGTTTAAGCCGAACAATCTTTCCAACAGAAGCCACTCTGCCAATGGCTAAATCTCCATCTTCAATTTGAAATCGTCTATTCTGTTCGCAAAATATATCTTCAGCAACACTATATCCTGCTCTAACTACATTGCCATCAATATCCAAGTCGCCAACACCTAAAAATGGAATCCCATCTAGGCATAATGGAGGATTTCTATGTGATGGATGTGGATCAACTACTTTAGAAACCTGAAAAAGTCTTGCTGTCTTCCAATGTTCAGGTATATCCCCAATCAACTCCACGCCGCTGGGTTTGAGCTTAACGTTGGGATCTAGCCCACGGGTAACAGCCTGGTTAATAATGTTCTGCTTCTGCTCCTTCAGCAATTCTATGAGCCGCTGCTTGTTGCGGATGAATTTGTTGATCTGAGTGGTTTTCCAGTCTAGGAAATTGGCGATCTGGGTTTGTTCTTTTAGTGTAGGAAACCAGACTAAACAGCGACCTAATTCAGTTTCTGAAATTGCTGGATAAGCTACTCCTATAGACCTTGCAACGATTTGATTTATAAAAAGCTCAGATTGACCAACATAACCAACGTATCCAGGATCAGTATTGTTTTTAGGAGTAAGAACTGCAAAACCTGTTGAAGCAACAGTATATTTATTGATATATTTACAGTGGTAAACCGCTTTTAGATATGTTCTAACGGTTGAAAGTAAAGTGTCACCTGCCTTAATAACTCTACGGGCTCGGGATGGAGAATCAGCAAATCTTTCAATTCTTGGTTGAGAAACTAACTTTCCTGTGCTAACTGCTCCAATATCAATATAGTTAAAGCGAAAGTCTGGATCAGTATTCTCATTTAATACGGATTGATTAATAAAAACCCAATGTTTTAAGGGCATAATATTCCAATGTGCTGGAATCTTACCCAACCAAAGCACACCAGAATCTTTATATTCGGGATAGGGTTTCAGCTTCATTTCTCCACCTCCCCAACAATCTGTTCCAAGAGACCCTCAGCTTCCTGCTCTAGGGCATAGATATCCGCTTTGATCTCATCCAAAGTCCGCATGGGCACAGGCTTATAAAAATGACGGGTAAAGGAAACTTCATAGCCTATCTGGGTCTTGCTAGCCTCGATCCAGGCA
>NZ_JADEWJ010000328.1:0-3863 GCF_015207725.1 Synechocystis sp. LEGE 06083 | reverse complement strand
ATCATGGCGAGAATAGCAGTCTGAAAATGTTGATAGGAGACAATTTTTACAGTTTGAAATGGGTTTAATGCTAGCAAATCACTATCTCCCGTCACTAAATAATTTGCATTGCCTGAGACTGCCAAATCTAGCAAAAAATTATCCTTCTTGTCTCGACAACTGTCAAAGTGAAAATTTATCTTAACCAATTCAACTTTTTTGTTTAACAGTGCGACTAAATTTTGGATTGCTGTTTCGGAAAAGTATTTCTTAAACTTAGGGCGATATAATACATCCATCAGCTCAACAAACAAATCTTCACTGAATAAAATCACCACTCGGTTATCAATAATAGCTTGATTCAAACCTTGAAGAGTTTTTCCAATCAGAAAGCTAATCCAGATATTCGTATCAATCACAGCCCGGATAGCTTCATTGTTCATGGTAGTTATCTTGCCGGACTGCTTCAACTTCTCGGGTAATGTCTTCTAGAGTTAATTCATCGGTTTTGACGGAATTGAGAAATTTGTTGAATCTGGTGGCAAAAGTATCCTTCTCTAAAAGTTCTAATAATTCTAGTTTTTCTTCAAGATTACATTGGGCAATAATATTCTTCAGCTCAGGGAAGTCTAGTGGCGGCAATGAGTTCATTTTTACTTTTCTCCGAGAGGGGAATTATAACTCCCATTATTGCATTTCCAATAGTTCCCCAAGAATCTGCTCAAAAAGCCCCCTGGCCCTAATTCTGGGGGGATAAATTTAAATTTTTCCCATTTGCCGGAGCTTTAGTAGGGAAATTTAGGGACAGATCAGAACTTTGCAAATCGACGCTAACAGTCTGTCAATGGACAAAGGGACGATCGCCATTCCAGACCGATAAAATGTTAAGTTATATCACATTCAAGCAAAGTTCTTAGGAATTACTCCGTATGGTAGCAACGCCCGTTAAACAGAAATACGATATTAAAGATATTAGCCTCGCTCCCCAAGGTCGTCAGCGCATCGAATGGGCGGCCCGGGAAATGCCCGTTCTAAAGCAAATTCGGGAACGTTTTGCCCAGGAAAAACCCTTCGTTGGTATCCGTTTGGTGGCCTGCTGTCACGTTACCACCGAAACCGCTAACTTGGCGATCGCCTTGCATGCCGGTGGGGCTGACTCCTTGCTCATTGCCAGTAACCCCCTCTCCACCCAAGATGACGTGGCCGCCTGTTTGGTCGCCGACTACGGCATTCCCGTTTACGCCATCAAAGGGGAAGATAACGAAACCTATCACCGCCATGTGCAAATTGCCCTGGATCACCGCCCCAACATCATCATTGACGACGGTAGCGACGTGGTAGCCACCTTGGTACAGGAACGGCAACACCAACTGAGTGACATCATTGGTACCACCGAAGAAACTACCACTGGTATTGTGCGCCTGCGGGCCATGTTCAACGATGGGGTACTTACCTTCCCCGCCATGAACGTCAACGATGCGGACACTAAACATTTCTACGACAACCGCTACGGCACCGGCCAATCCACCCTGGACGGCATCATCCGAGCCACCAATATTCTCCTAGCCGGTAAAACCATTGTGGTGGCTGGCTATGGCTGGTGTGGTAAAGGGGTCGCCATGCGGGCCAAAGGTATGGGAGCTGACGTAATTGTCACCGAAATTAGCCCCGTACCGGCGATCGAAGCTGCCATGGATGGTTTCCGAGTCATGCCCATGGCCGAAGCGGCCCAACAGGGAGATATTTTCATCACTGTCACCGGCAACAAACACGTCATTCGCCCTGAGCATTTTGCTGTCATGAAGGATGGGGCGATCGTTTGTAACTCCGGTCACTTTGACATTGAAATTGACCTTAAATCCCTCAAGGAACAGGCTAAGGAAGTTAAGGAAGTACGCAACTTCACGGAGCAATATATTCTCCCCAATGGCAAATCCATTATTGTGATTGGCGAAGGCCGTTTGGTTAACCTGGCCGCCGCTGAAGGGCACCCCAGTGCGGTGATGGATATGAGCTTTGCTAACCAAGCCTTGGCCTGTGAGCATTTGGTCAAAAATAAGGGTCAATTAGAGCCCGGTATGCACTCCATTCCGGTGGAAGTGGACCAAGAAATTGCCCGTTTGAAACTCCAAGCCATGGGCATTGCCATTGACAGCTTGACCCCCGAACAGGTGGAATACATCAATTCCTGGGCTTCCGGTACCTAAACTGATGACAAATTAAGTTTTCTGACTTAAAACTTTTTAAATCTCCTAATTGCAGGGGATTTTTTTGTTTCTAGCCAGGCCATAGGAGCGCTTCCCCTCACTTCTGCCCCCTACCTTGCTAACCGTTTAATGTCAGCATTTGTGGATATCCTCTAGCGGGGGATGGGGATCGACCAGATAGCCAAACTAACCGGAGATTACCCGACGTAGATCCATAACATCACTCATATTTTTAATTTTGGCCATGATGCCCAACAGTTGTTGGTAGTCCCGAATGTCAATTTTGAGACTGATGATAGCGGGCCGCCCTAAATGGGTTTTAACATCGGCGTTGCGGACGTTAATGTGATTATCGCTGAGGCGGGAAAGGATATCCTTCAGCACCCCCACTCGGTCAATGGCTTCAATGACAATGTCCACCGGATAGGTTTGGTGATTATTATTGTTGGGATTCCACCGCACCGGAATCAGGCGATCGCCGTCCATTTGTTCGAGATTATGGCAACCCTGGCGATGGATGGAAATACCCCGGGCTCCCCTGGTGACTACCCCCATAATGGGTTCCCCTGGTAACGGATGGCAGCAGCCAGCAATGTGATAAAGCAAGCCTTCAATGCCGGCGATCGGAGAATTATCTTTACCTGTGGCCGGGGGCGCAGTGGGATGAACTTGGGGAGAACTGGCGAGGGTAACTTCCTGGTTGGATTGGTTATTTTTAACGTTGTTAACATTATTTTCCCGCAGACGGTTGACAACGGCATTGGAAGTAATTTCGCCGTAGCCCAAACCCGCCAACAAATCTTCCACATTTTGGTAATTACAGCGCTCTGCTGTTTTTTGCATCGGCTCCGATTTCAGCAGAGCTTCCAAACCAGTTTTGCCCAATTCTTTTTCCAATAATTCCCGGCCCCGGAGAATATTCTCATCCCGGCGGGAACGCTTAAACCATTGGCGAATGCGGTGGCGGGCACTGGGGGTAACGACAAAATTGAGCCAATCTAAACTGGGGTGGGAATTCTTTTGGGTGACAATTTCCACAATATCGCCATTTTTCAGCCTGGTATCTACCCCCAACCATTGGCCATTAACCCGAGCCCCTTTCATGTGGTGCCCCACTTCTGTGTGGATACGATAGGCAAAATCCACCGGCGTGGCCCCCCGAGCCAGGGAAATTACTTCTCCCTTGGGGGTGAATACATAAACGTCATCGTCAAAGAGATTCTGTTTAAGGTTTTCCACATACTCCTGGGCATCCTTGAGATCGCTTTGCCAGTCCAGCAGTTGCCGCAACCAAGTAAACTTTTCGTCAGTGGAAGTGAGAGCCGTATTTTCCGAGCCACCACTCTCCTTATATTTCCAGTGGGCCGCAATCCCGTACTCTGCCACATGGTGCATTTCTTCGGTGCGGATTTGGATTTCCAGGGGCCGACTGGTCAGCCCCAAAACCGTAGTATGGAGGGATTGGTAGCGGTTGGGTTTGGGCAAACCGATGTAATCCTTAAAGCGCCCTGGAATGGGTTTAAAGACGTCGTGTACCACCGACAGGGCCCGGTAACATTCCCCCTTGCTTTCCACAATGATCCGTAGGGCGGCAATGTCATAAATCTCTTCGAAGGCCTTATCCTGGCTGGTCATTTTGTAATAAATGCCATAGAGGTGTTTGGGCCGGCCCTGGAG
>NZ_JADEWJ010000327.1:0-3879 GCF_015207725.1 Synechocystis sp. LEGE 06083 | reverse complement strand
CCATTAATCTCCTAGGAAAAGGCCTCTGGCCCGAAGCGGCAATCGACCAATTAAACGATATTTACCAAGCCTATCAAACCGGCACCAACCAACTTTATCCCCTCACCGAACAACCGTTACTCAAAGCCCTCCAAGGGGAAACCTACCAGGTGGACGACATGGAAATTCATCAAGGGGGACAAATCATTCCCTTGGAAGTCACAGGGACACCCATTTTTGATCAGCAGGGTACATTGCAGTACGCCATGGCCGTGTTACGGGATCTGCGCGATCGCCAACGGAGAAATGAACAGCAGATTGCTTTGCAACAGGATTTACTGCGGCGCAACCAGGGGCTGGTGCAAGAAAATGCCACCCTAAAGCGCAAATTAGCGATGTTGGAGGCCCAGTTAGAAGCCCAGTTAAACCCAATACAGTCGGAAGCCTAGGAGCTCATGGAGCCATTGCTCTCCCCCTTTGATTGGGGAAACATTAGGCCGTGCCACCGCTCTTCCCCCATAATGGCCCCTTGATCTATTGGAATCTAGCCTGTGTCTCCGTCTGGTAAATCGTCCCGTTCCTTGGCTAATATCGCTGGCATTGTGGCGATCGCCACCTTGATCAGTAAAGTTTTTGGTTTATTGCGTGAGCAGATCATCGCCGCCGCCTTTGGGGTGGGGACGGTGGTGACGGCCTACGCCTATGCCTACGTGATCCCCGGCTTTCTCTTTATCCTTCTCGGGGGCATTAATGGCCCGTTCCACAGTGCCTTGGTGAGTGTGCTAGCGAAACGGGACCGGGAAGAGGCGGCCCCCTTGGTGGAAACCGTTACCACCCTGGTTAGTGGAGTATTGCTTGGGGTAACAATTATTTTGGTGCTGGGGGCGGGAATATTTATCGACCTGCTGGCCCCGGGATTAGAGCCAGAAACCAGACGCATGGCGGTGCAACAGTTGCAGATTATGGCCCCCATGGCCCTACTTTCGGGGTTAATTGGCATTGGCTTCGGTACCTTGAATGCGGCGGATCAGTACTTATTGCCCAGCATTAGTCCTTTGCTTTCTAGTATTACCGTCATTGTGGGCTTAGGGGTCGCAGTCTGGCAATTGGGGGAGCAATTAAACACCGAACCTTATTGGTTGTTGGGTTCCCTCTTGCTAGCAGGGGGGACCACCGCTGGAGCTGTGTTGCAATGGTTAGCCCAGATTGTGCCCCAGGCCAAAGCAGGCATGGGGAAATTGCGGCTGAGGTTTAATTTTGCCCTGCCGGGGGTAAGGGAAGTTTTGCAGGTCATGATTCCCGCCACCCTGTCTTCGGGGATGTTGTATATCAACTTTGCCACCAACCTGTTTTTTGCTTCCTTTATTCCCAATGCGGCGGCAGCCATGCGCTATGGCAATTTTGTTGCCCTCACTCCCCTGGGCATTATTTCCAATATGATTTTGGTGCCCTTTCTGCCAGTATTTTCCCGCTTAGCTGATCCCCAGGATTGGTCAGAATTAAGGCTCCGCATCCGCCAGGGAATCATGTTAAGCGCCCTGACCATGTTTCCCCTCACAGCCATTTTAGTGGGGCTAGCCATTCCCATTGTTCAGGTTATTTATGAGCGGGGGGCCTTTGACGCAGAGGCGGCGGCGGAGGTGGCTCCGGTGTTAGCAGCCTACGGTTTAGGCATGTTTTTTTACCTTGGTCGAGATGTGTTGGTGCGGGTATTTTATGCCCTGGGGGACGGCAACAGTCCTTTCAAAGTGAGCCTATTTAATATTTTTCTGAATGGTTTATTGGATTTCCTCTTCTATAAGCCCTTTGGGACGGTGGGCATTGTCATGGCAACGGTGGGGGTAAATCTTTTTTCTATGGCTATCTTTATTTGGATGCTGAACCGTCGTCTAGCCGGTCTGAATCTGTGGAGCTGGCTCATTGACCTGGGCAAACTGGTTGGTGTTACGGCGATCGCCAGTGTGGCGGGTTGGCAGGGGAGTGTGCTGTGGCAGAAACTTTGGGGGGTGGATAGCTTGGTGGAGAATATCCTGGAAGTGCTGACCATGTCCAGCATTATCCTGGTGGTGTTTACTGTGGGGGTGGCCTTTGCCAAAGTCCCAGAGGCCGATTTACTAGGCGATCGCCTGTGGAAAAAATTCAAACGGGTTTAGGCAGCAAAGAAATTTTCCCAAGGGCAATGAAAGAGTTAGGTTTTTTAGCTGTTCCAGCACATATCAATATTGTTACTATCAACCTCTCTGTCAGTACTATCTGCTTGAATTAGCTAGAATGATGCCATGGCAACCTTCTTGGCCCTATTACCCCGCTCCCTAACCACATTTTTGTATGCTGTAGCGGCATTATTGAGGTTTTATGGCAACATCGACACCACCCCCTTCCAACCCATCCCCCTCACCATCTGACCATGGAGTTTCTGGGCGTTCACTTTGGGCACAGCGTCTTTGGTGGTTAATCTCGGCCTTGAGTGGAACGCTGGAAATCGAAGCCGATATCAAGCGGATCGAGCAACAGAACGCGAAACTAGACGAGATGATCTTGCGAACGAGGAACGAGAAAAAGCAGATCAGGAAAGACAGCGAGCAGATCGAGAAAGAGACCGAGCGCATCAGGAAAGAAACCGAGCAGATCAAGAA
The DNA here is from genome assembly GCF_015207725.1 of Synechocystis sp. LEGE 06083. Classification (NCBI taxonomy): domain Bacteria; kingdom Bacillati; phylum Cyanobacteriota; class Cyanophyceae; order Synechococcales; family Merismopediaceae; genus Synechocystis; species Synechocystis sp. LEGE 06083. The sequence continues at coordinate 1,264 of NZ_JADEWJ010000327.1, read as the reverse complement.
AGACAACGAGCGGCTGGCCAAGCTAGAATCCAAAATCGATTCTTCATTTCACAAATACGGTATCAACTTACCCCTAACCCAGATACCAGATCAGCCCTGACGGATTTTCTCAGCTTTCTGCAAGAGTATGGCGAATACTAATTCATCCTCCGGGAATACGAAAATTAAGGTTTTTGTCTATGGAACCTTGATGCCAGAAGAGTGTAATCACCAAGCCTATTGCCACCACCAAATTGAACCTCCTGTCCTGGGCTATGTGCGGGGACGGATCTACCATCTGCCAAATTTTGATTATCCGGCCCTGGCGATCGGGGAAGATAGGGTTTGGGGCTATTGCCTCACCTTTCCACCTCGCTTTTCCCTGGAGCATCTGGATAGTTTGGAAGATTATCAACCAGGGCGATCGCCCCAAGAGAACGTGTATGACCGTTGCTGGGCTAAGGTATTTGACCCCCAGGATCAGGTGATGACGGAAGCGTGGCTCTACCGCATGGATCCTGAAAAAATTGAGCAGTATGGAGGAATTTATCTTCCTAATGGCCGTTGGTCTAGCCAGCAGAAATCTATCGCCTAAGCTCCCATGGAGATTAAGACCCACTCTTTGCCAAGCTGTCCCCAGACCATTGCCTCGGCCCTAGGGGGTTCCCTCCAGAGGGGTTTGGCGACATTAGAGCAAGAACTGCCTCCCCGTTGGCATGAATGGATGCAGGAATATCAACAAAGCCTAGGAGAATTATCCAATCCCCAGGTTTTATTAGCAGAAACAGAATCAGCCAAAGTTTGGGCTGCCGTGGTAGCTTTTTTGCGAGTTGGCCGGGGGACATTATTCATTGCCAATCGCCAATGGCAACAAAGGGAATGGCAGCAAGTAACCCAGTTTTTGCACCCCGATCGCCTCTGGGGACCATTGATATGGCAACAACAATGGTTAAAGCTCACCAATAGTAATTCGGCAGTAAATTCCGTTCACCGCCAGACCATCACTCCAGAAAATCAACCAGCTTCGAAAAAGTCAGAACTATTAATTGGTTTTCCCACTGGCGGCTCTTCGGGCACAATCCGTTTTGCTCTCCATAGCCCCCAGAACTTGACCGTGGCAGTGGGCGGTTTAAGGCAGTGTCTTGCCCCCCTATTACCCCGCCATGGGCAAATTAACAGTTTTTGTTTGCTTCCCCTCTACCATGTGGGCGGCTTTATGCAATGGTGGCGATCGGCCCTGACAGCGGGGAACTTTAGCCCCTTAGACTATGGCTTGGTAAAACAA
>NZ_JADEWJ010000326.1:0-3890 GCF_015207725.1 Synechocystis sp. LEGE 06083 | reverse complement strand
ACTAATATGTAGTCCTTCGATCGCCACAGCTTGTCCTAATTTTTCCGCCCACGGGGATGAACCTTCCGTTACCCGTTGTCCATGGAGAGCTTCCCCCACCGTATCCCACAATAAACCGGCCGCCCCACTGGTGAGCAAGATGGGCATTTTGCCCCCCTGGATTTGTTGATTAATTTCTGCCCAAAGCAAGCGTTGCCGCAGATTTTCCACTACCTGTTGGACGTCGGCTTGACCCCGGCATTGCTCCCCATCGTAAATAGCCAAAAAATCTTCCCCCCTAATCCATTCCACCCCGAAGTAGTAGCTCAAACTTCTCTCGGTCCAGGTACAATCCAAACCTTCACTGTTGATGAGGCGGGTACTGTCGGTGCTACAGGCTAATTCCCCACTACAAAGCACTTCTGGAAACTCTGACCGTAAACTGACGATCGCCGTTTGGCCCCAATCGATTAATTGTTCGACGGAAAAATCCTCACCCAAGCTTTCCCGATAATCTTGACGGGGATTAGTGAAGCGGGGCGGATTGGGAGGATTCAAGGCTGCTAGGGCCAAGGCTTTTTCAACTAAAACCCCAGGCTCCACCGGCCCATAGGCCACAGCTAAACCGGCCTGACCATTTTTCCATAGCCGCAGGGCCACCCCTTCCGATTCGGAACTTTCCAACTGCTTTAACCGATTAGCCTCAAAAAAAACCGGCCGAGAAAAGGAACGGGAGTAATAAACTTCAGCGCTTTCCGCTCCGGCTCGTTGGGCTTGGTCAAGGTAAACCGATAGATCGGTGGTCATGGCAAAAAATCAAACGTAATTCTTTTCCCATTATCAACCCCCACTGCTGAATGGAGGGCGATCGCCGCCACAATGCAATACCACCAAGTAGTTGACGGCCTAACCCCGTACAATAGACTTCCGTCGTCAACTGTAGTCGCTGGAAGTGCCCCAATCTCCTCAAAACCACAGTTGAACCTTGCCAGACCACTCAAAATTCGCCAGGATCAGTAACACTCCTGCGGACTATTTCTTTATGCTCCTTTCTTCGACGGCAACGGAACTTATTTTTAACGTTAGTAATCTAGGGGTTCTACCGTTCTGGGCCCTGATGATCCTTCTACCGGGATGGCAGGGAACCCAAAAGGTGATGCAGTCATTCATTCCCCTGGCCCTTTTGGCAGTTGTTTATTTGCTCTTATTCATTAATTCCCTGGGATCAACATCGGCCGCCGCCCTGGCTAGCCCGGAATTGGGGGTAATTGCCCAGGCCTTTAGCGACCCCAGTATCATGGCTGTGGGTTGGATACATTACTTGGTGATGGATCTGTTTGTCGGACGCTGGATCTATTGGCAAGGGCGAGAAACGGGCATCTGGACGACCCATTCCCTGATTTTGTGCTTGTTTGCCGGGCCCATCGGTCTTTTATCCCATTTCCTGACCACGGCGATCGTTCAAAAATGGCCAAAATCTTCTTCTTCCCTGGCCTCCACCGATACGTAAACCCGCCAGCCCCAATCTCTGGCCCACACCCGCCTAATTATCTTTGGTGTGGATAACCATCAATAACCGTTGGCAAAAATAGGGGAAATTGTCCACTTCCCCCATTCGCCAATTGATTATGTTTTCAGTGGTGATCCTAGGCAGAAACTAGAACCCTATCGCCACTGGCCGCCTCGTCCTTGGCCCGTAGTTGGGTCAAAATGGCATCGACATTTTTCTTGGCATCCCCGAAGAGCATTTGGGTATTTTCCTTATAAAACAAAGGATTTTCCACCCCGGCATAACCCGAAGCCATACTCCGTTTCATCACCACCACCTGTTTAGCTTTCCATACTTCCAACACCGGCATGCCGGCGATCGCACTGGTGGGATCTTCCAATGCACTGGGATTGACCGTGTCATTGGCTCCAATCACCAACACCACATCGGTTTCGGGGAAATCTTCGTTAATTTCGTCCATTTCCAGCACCACATCATAGGGCACATTGGCTTCCGCTAGTAAAACGTTCATGTGACCGGGAAGACGGCCAGCGACGGGGTGAATACCAAATCGAACGGCAATGCCCTTTTCTTTGAGCAATTTGGTGATTTCTGCCACGGGATGCTGGGCTTGGGCCACTGCCATACCGTAACCAGGGGTAATGATTACACTCTGGGCATCGAGTAATTCCTCTGCCACTTCTTCCGCACTGGTTTTAGTGACCGTACCAGTTACCTCCTGGGCCGGCCCTTTGGAAGCTTTACTAGAACCTTCCCCAAACCCACCAAGGATAACGCTGATGAAGGAACGGTTCATGGCTTTACACATGATGTAGCTCAGAATTGCGCCACTGCTTCCCACTAAAGCTCCGGTAATAATCAGCAAATCGTTGGAGAGCATAAAGCCCGCCGCCGCCGCCGCCCAACCGGAATAGCTGTTGAGCATGGAAATTACCACGGGCATATCTGCCCCCCCGATCGCCGCAACGAGATGGAGTCCTAATACCCCGGCAATGGCGGTCATGATTAGCAATGGTGTTAAACCAGCGGGGCTATCTAGTTGCATAAATTGCACACCAAAAATAACCGTGGCCACTAGCAGAGAAATGTTCAAGAAGTGCCGAGCCGGGAGCATGAGAGGTTTACTGCTGATAATGGCCCGTAATTTACCAAAGGCCACAATGGAGCCGGTGAAGGTAACGGCCCCAATAAATACGCCCACATAAATTTCTATTTGATGAATGAAAGCTTCGGAACCCGTTAAACCATTTTCCGGGGCCAGGTAATTAGCAATACCTACTAGGACAGCGGCTAAGCCGACAAAACTATGCAGAATAGCGACCAATTCTGGCATGGAGGTCATAGCGACCCGGGAAGCCAAAAGGAAACCGATCACCACAGCGGGGATAATCGCCCCGAACAGGGTGGTATAACCGGTAAAACTTCCTCCCAAAGCAGTGGCTAAAAAGGCGATCGCCATACCGGCTATGCCGTAAAGATTTCCTCGGCGGGCCGTTTCCTGGTTGGCTAAACCCCCTAAGCTGAAGATGAATAATATGCTGGCGGCCACATAGGCCACGGTTTGTAAACTGTTAGACATAGAAATTAGTTGGAATTAGTCGGTAATCTTGTGAAATGATTAAGATTTTGCGTAAACCTTTTCGATAATTGGGATCGGATCTCCGTGTTTACGATAGCTTTCTCTCACCTCTTGCCAAGCAATTTCTAACTCAGCAAGGGCGGCCTGGGGAGAATCGGAAAAAGCAGAAACACTGGGCATTTCTACCAAGTAAGCTAACCAATCTCGATCCTTATCTTGAAAAAGATTAATTGTATAATCATTAAAAATATTGGGGAGAGCCATGATCACTCTTGAGAGTAAATTAAGGAATTGTTTAACTTGATAACTCTTTGCTTGGCTGTTGGCTAGATTGATAAGCGATCCTTGTTTGACGAGTATCAGATACAATGACTACCAGTTTGATGATTAAATATCTAGATCAAAATCATCTCGGAGAACTGAACCAAATAGGGCAAACTTATTTATTTGCCATTGCTGACAAAACGCAGTAATTTTGTCTGGATCAATGGAAGTTCTATATTTAGATGCTACGGAAATTTGCATGGAAACTATCGAGCGATAACGTAGGAAACAGAAATATGGAAACCGACCTCATGTTGAGTTAATTGGAAATCTCTGATAATTCTGTTGTCCTTAGGGAATACATCTAATTTGCGCTCAATTAATTCCTCAACAAAATTTCTTAAATCCTGCGTCGCTTCTATACTTTCTGGGTCGAGGGGATTGACCAAATCCACAAAAAAACTTTCCATAAGTTTTTCTCGTTCACTTTCAGGAAATACGGCACAATTCCAGGCTAATATTGCTAACTCAAAGAAAAATTCCCTTTCTTCATAGGAG
>NZ_JADEWJ010000325.1:0-3901 GCF_015207725.1 Synechocystis sp. LEGE 06083 | reverse complement strand
CGCAGTAATTTTTATTGTTAATTACTCAGCCAACTGGTCTGCCAGGGGAGGGGCGATCGCCGGGGGAGTATCCACGGGGCCCCGGAAGATAAACACAGTGGTGTTGGTTTGGGTGGCAATTTGAGTCGGTAAGTTGCCGTGGATAACATTTTTCAGTAGCCCTTCCCGACTTGCTCCCAGCACGATCGCCGCACATTGGCGCATTTCCGCTAGGTCACTGAGGGCATCAGCTATGGAAGTGGAGCAGACTGGAATAGGAATAATCGGCCTCTGCAACTGTTCTGCCCACCGTTCCGCCAAAGTTTTCAGGTCATAAAAGGGATCGTAGCGCCGGGACTGGCGAGGCAGATAGACCTTGGAGATTAACAGTTGGGGATTATTTTCTTCTGGGTAGAGGGAAAATAGCGCCGGTAATAGGCTCAGCATCTGCTCAATGTTGGGGCCCCCTGCCACCGGCATCAACCAGTGGGCCATGGGAGAGAGATAACGGGGATAGGCATGGACATTGGTGCCCTGTTTGACCATTAACAAAGAGCAGGGAGCCTGGTCAATGAGGCGATCGGTGATGGCACCGAAAATTTGTCCCCCAATGGGCATTTCCCCTTGCCACTCCAGAATTAGTAAGTCGCTGTGGCGGGTTCTGATGGTGTCAAGGATGGTGTCGGTAACGCTGAAGGCTAGTTTGATTTCCGTGTGGAGCAACACCCCTTGGTGCCGAGCAATGCGCTCCAATTTTTGCATCAGTTGCCGTTGTCTTTGCCATTGCACCCTTTGTACAGAAGGGGATTGGGCCTTGGATACCTTCACCACTTGCAAACAGTCAATTTCGTAGTTTTGCTTTTTGGCGATCGCCGCCGCAATTTGGAATAGCACCAAGGCGCTGTTGGGGTCTCGGATCGGTAACAAAATACGCCCTTCCCCCACCAATGGCGATCGGGTTTGGTAAACGCTGTAGGCAGGATGGGGAGGATGGATAATTTGCCCGCCCAGCTGACTCACCTCTTCGCGAATAATGTCTGTGCGGGTGATAATGCCCACCAATTTGTTATCCCCTTCCACCACCGGCAAGCGGGAAAGTTGATAGCGGTTGAGTAAATAAAGCACATCACTGAGGGGCGCTTCCGGGTCCACGGTGATCGGATTGGGGGTCATGATTTGCTTGAGGGCAATGTGCACCGACTCCTGGGCCGCATTGGCCAAATCCGTTTGGGTAAATACCCCCACTAGCTTTCCTCCCTGCACCACAGGAAAACCCCGGTGATGGGAATTGGACATAATTGGCAGCACCTGGGCTAAGGTTAAACTCTGCTCCAAGCTTTCCACATCAGTTTTCATTACCTGATGGGCCCGGATATCGGCCAAAAAGTCGTGGTCTGGCTTTTCCTCCGCTAAAAAGATCCCCTTGGTTTCCAGTAAATGGTCATAAAGAGAACGAGGAAATAGACTTTCCGCCACTAGATAGGAGGTGGCACAGGCCACCATAAGGGGCAACACCACATTAAAGTTGCCGGTTAATTCAAAAACAATGATGATCGCCGTCACCGGCACCCGTACCACACTGGTAAAAAACGCCCCCATCCCCGCCAACGCAAAGGTGGTTTGGGTGATCTGGTCTTGCCAATGATTGCCAAATTCCCCCACTAGATAACCCAAGGCAGAACCCATTACCAGGGCCGGCGCAAACAGTCCCCCCGGCGCATCGGTGCTGTAGGCCAAAATAGTCAAAATAAAATGGGCCACTAGGGTCAAAATCACCTGATGCCAACTCAGTTCCCCAGAGGTGACAAATTCCCTTAGTCCCGCATTGTCCCGAAAAAAGCTCGGCAAGAGGGCGATCGCCACTCCAGAAATTAACCCCACTACCCCAATGCGAATAGCTAGGGATAGGTTTTGTTTTCTTTGCCAGCTTTGTAAGGAGAGAATACTGCGGTTGAGCAACACCCCCAAAATTCCCGCCAAAATCCCCAACAATAGATAGAAGGGAATTTCTGCCATGGTGAAATCCACCTTTGGACTATTACCCAAGCTGTGGGCCAGATTAAGATCACTGGATTGAAACACCAAAGAGGTGACAGCCCCCACAAAGGAAGCCACGATCGCCGTTTCCAGGGTCAAGCTGGACACATCCCGCATCAACTCTTCCACCACAAACAAAACCCCCGCAATGGGAGTGGTGAAACCCGCGGCTAGTCCTGCCGCCGCCCCGGCCGCAATCATTTGCCGACGATGTTCCGGGGAAGTGGGAAACCAACGACTCAATTGGGCCGCCAAGGCCGCACCAATATGCACCGTGGGGGCTCTCCTTCCTAAGGTCATGCCTCCCCCCAACACCAGCACCGTACCCACCAGTTTCACCACGGCCACTTGCCAGTTCAGGGGAATGGGATAGCGGGCCAGGGCCGCCTTGACCTGGGGAATACCGCCGCCCCCCGCCGGCCGGGAAAATTGTTCGATCAATATTCCCGCTAAACTACCAAATACCAAACCAAAGCAGGGCAACACCCAAATGGCCCCGTAGGTATCGGCTAAGCTTAAACGGGTAGACCCCAGCCAATTAACTCCACTTTTGATCACCAAGGCCGCTAGAGCAGAGACAAATCCAATCACACAGGCTTCGGCGATCGCATAACGGCTATCGATGGCAGTGCGGCCATAGTGTCGGGACCGTAACCATTGAAGCCACCGTTGCCAAAGGGGAAACCAAGCCATGGGGAGAGAATTGCTAAAACAGTTTTAGGGCAAATTTGGGGATCGCGTCGCCATCCGGCAATCAGTTTGTTACAATAACAGCGGTCACCACAGCCTTTGAAGAGAGCGTCTTTGAGCCAAGTTGTTAATATCCCTACCCTAGATACCTTAGCGCAGGAACTGGCCGCTATTCAGCAAACTGGTTCTAAACGCATTGCCCTATTGGGATCTCGCCATGTGCCGATAACCCACCAACAGTTGATCGAAATGATGAGCTATGCCTTGGTTTTGGGCGGCAATCACCTGGTCACATCCGGTGCTACGGGCACCAACTCCGCTGTTATTAAGGGAGCCATGCGGGCCGATCCTAATTTGCTCACGGTAATTTTGCCCCAAAGTTTAGACCGCCAGCCGAGGGAGTCCCGTAATCAGTTGGGGCAAGTGATTCATCTGGTGGAAAATACCGAAAATGATAGTCTTTCCCTGGGGGAAGCGAGTACCATTTGTAACCGAGAAATTGTCAGCCGTTGTCAGCAGTTGATTTGCTTTGCTTTTCACGAGAGTCACACCCTGTTGCAGACCTGTGCAGAAGCAGAGGAGCAAAGGAAACTGGTCACTCTGTTCTATTTTGATTAGAATTTGATCGGTGAATTTTAATGCTAATTTACCTCGATATGTGTACTTTACAGCGTCCTCTAGATGCCAGAACACATATCAGGGTAGCAGTTGAAGCTGAAGCAATTTTGAATGTCCTCGTACTTTGGGAATCAGGGCAAGTTAAATTGGTTTCTTCGCCAGCTTTGGTGTTTGAAGCAAATAAAATCAGATCACCAATTAGAAAGGCTTACATTGCAGAAATTTTGTTGAAGACAGATGTGTTTGTGCCAGGGAGCGCCGACATTGCACAGTACGCACAGGAGCTTGAGGGTATGGGGATCAAAACTTTGGATGCACTACATTTAGCCTTCTCAATTAAAGCAGAGTCAAAATACTTTTGCACCTGTGACGATAGATTTTTGAAACGAGCCAAAAGTTTGGATACCAGACCAACCAAAGTTGTTTCTCCTTTAGAATTAATTGCGGAGTTCTCTTAATGATTACTGAAACGAAAAATCTCAGCGAAATCACCCAACAAGCCATAGAAATTCTCTTTAAAGAGGTTGGTATCTCCAATACGATCCGTTTTTTGAATCAGTTTTCGATGGGATACGGA
>NZ_JADEWJ010000030.1:0-21016 GCF_015207725.1 Synechocystis sp. LEGE 06083 | reverse complement strand
AAGAGGGGTGGTTTGTGATGACTCGAATACCCAATATTAAATATAAAGAGGTCGGTGAAATATATGGAGTAAGACAATGGATAGAATATGGGTTTAAACCAGAAACGTTGAATGGTATTTATGTGCCACCAAAAAATAAGCAGAATAACCCTATAGCAAAGCAAATTCATCACCTTAGTGCTAACTCCCTTAGCCAGTGTACATAGCTTATTTTTTCACACATGAAAGCCTGTAGATAACGTAGTTTATCTAACATTGTTGTACCTGCTTCTTTCGGGATTACCAGTAATTTCAGTATCAAATAAGCAATTATACAGGTATAAATTTGAATCGCAATTGCATTCTCATTTTTGGCAATCAGCCTATTCAGTTTTAAGTGCATTTTTAAGAATTTCCATAACAATTCTATTTGCCATCTTTTTTTATAAATTTCTGCTATTTCTTCATCATTAACTCCTTCTATTTCTGTGCTTTTTATAGGTAAATTTGTAACTAATCTAAACTCTAAATTATCATGGGTAAACATTACCACCCTACTCTCTATTTTATTCTTTCCAGTTCCAACCATATAGTTATCATTGGCTAATTTTTCTAGATTTATATTATTCTTCATTCTTAATACATGATATTTGCTATTCTCTTTTTGTAATCTCTTGATTCTCTTTAAGTCGCAAAACCCTCTATCCATTACTGCTACTCCATTTTCTGGAGTCTCTTCTATTGTTTCATTCCCATATTTATTATCATGACCTTGTCCAAAGTGAATTACTATTCCCCCCGGCTCCCCTGTTGATAAATTAATCCCACTAAATAGTTTTACCTGATGAAACCCAAGGTTCCACATCAACTTACTAGTTATGCTCACAATGGTTGAATCGAGAGGAAATATCTCCAATTCTCCGTGCTTAATTTCCTTTTTCTTCGACAATTCCTTTTTTAAGGAAAATATCATTTCCCTAAAAACTCCGACATCCCTTTTTTTGCTTGCTTTTGAGAATGTAGATATATCTACTGTCTCCCCTCGCAAGTTCAGTCTTTTAAACATACTTCTCATGCTTGTTTGGCTCTGGTCTAAGACCAAGCCTAACCAGATACTCACAAACTTAAATGTGTCTAACAATGGGTAGTCATCTTTAGGAAAATTAGATAGATGAGTTTTGACAATATGTCCAAAATTTGATATCATTGCTTTAACTATTTTAATATTTCTGCCCTTTATTCTATCATTTTAAAGGGCTTTTTCCTTCTTTATAACTATCGTTCAACACTTCTGGGTTTAAACAGTGTAAAAGTGAATTAGGATGGGCTGATTTTAGGGTAACTCACTATAAGCAGATCCAAAAATGGTGGGAGTTAGTAATGTGTGCATATTGCATGGTTTGCCTTTACGAGGAAGATTTTAATTCGACACTAAATTCAATGCCAAGACATCATCAAAATCATGAAAAATGGAACAAAGAAGGCGGCTGGAAGAACTGGTTAAACAATATCCGATTAGTTGTTGCTGTACTTAATGCAATAAATCTTATCAAAAATTGGTTAAAAGTATTTCCATTTACCCATGTTTTAGATGAGTTGACCAAGCTTTTTAATAAAGTTAATGAGCTAGATCGATTAAGATATTTGGTCAATTCATGGGACATATTCTGCCATTCATCTGCCTAGATTGATGGAAGAGGGATATAGTCATTTCAATTGACAATGAGACGATTTATCGTTAAACAATAAGTCGTAAGAGTTAAAGGATTTAAACAATGGCTCATAGTTTAGACTTAAGGCAAAGAGTAGTAGATTATGTGGAAGCTGGAGGAAGTATAACCGAGGCTGCCAAAATATATAAGATGGGAAGAGCGTCAATATACAGATGGTTAAGTAGAGTGGATCTAAATCCAACAAAAGTAGAGCATTGCCATAGAAAATTAGACTAGAAAGCTTTAGAAAAAGACGTAGAAGAAAATCCAGATGCAAGATTGATAGACAGAGCCAATAAATTTAGAGTAAGGCCGAGTGCCATATGTTATGCATTAAAGAAAAGGAAAATAAACAGAAAAAAAGAACTACGTTATCGAGAAAGAAACCGAGATGAACGAATGAAGTACTATAGAATATTAAGAGAGTTAATCAAGGTCTATGGTAGTCGGGCGATAGTTTACATAGATGAATCAGGATTTGAAGCAATCGAAGCTTGTATTTATGCCTGGTCAAAAAAAGGAAAGAAAATTTATGGAGATAGACAAGGAAAAAGGGGAGTCCGAGAAAATCTAGTGGCAGAAAGAAGAAAAGGAAAAAAAGATTTGATTGCACCGATGGTTTTTACCGGGAGTATGAATGCAGAAGGCTTTGAAAGTTGGTTAAGTTTATATTTGTTACCGTCACTCGGCATTCCATCAATATCAATAATGGATAATGCTCCTATTCACCGTAAAACAGCTATTAGAGAATTAGCTAATGAAGCAGGTCATCTGGTTGTCTTTTTACCCAAGTATTCTCCTGATTTAAATGATATCGAGCATGATTTTAGTGTATTAAAAAGGAATAGAATGTACGCTCCAGAAGGAACAAGCCTTGATGAAATTATCCGCTCTTATTGTAATGACTTCAATCTCAGTCTTATTTAAAATGACTATAGAAGCCCATTGGCAAAGTTTTAGTTTTTCCCAAAAAATAAACCTACTAAAGCTATGGCAATAATGGGGGGACTTTTGTCCATTTTCCCCCAGTCTTAGAGGTTTGGGTGAGCTTTTCCAAGCCTTTTTAACTGCGTAAACTAACGGCAAATTGCTTGGTCAACGCTTCCCGGATTTGATTATGGAGGGGTTCCACATCGGCATCGGTGAGGGTCCGATCGCCGACCCGGTAGGCCAAACTGAAGGCGAGACTGCGTTGTCCAGCCGGGACAGATTGCCCCCGGTATTCATCAAACAATTCCACCTGTTCGAGTAAATTGCCACCGGCTTTGACCATGGCTTGGGTAAGTTCCGCCACCGTTAATTCCAGGGGAGCATAGAGGGCCAAATCCCTGGCCACCGCTGGGTAGGGGGAGTAGGGACGGAAATGGGGCGTACCCAGAATTTGGGTTTCCATGGCTTGGTATAGGGGGGCTAAGGCGATTTCAAAGGCGTAAACTTCATCAATCAGACCTTTTTCTCGCCGTAATTGGGGATGGAGTTGCCCAAACCGACCCAACACCGTTCCGTTACAACTTAATAAGGCAGTGCGACCGGGATGGAGGCGGGGATCTTGGCGATCGCCGCTGTAGGTGACCGTTACACCCAAACGCTGAAAAATTTCTTCTAATAAACCTTTGGCATCGTACCAACCCATGGCTTGGGGTTTACCACCTTGAGGCCAGGTGCCTTGGGTAATTTGGGGACCGCCACAAATGCCCGCCAGGTGATCCGCTTCACCAATGTCCCCTTCGTTTTGCCAAAAAACTCGACCCACTTCAAAAGCATTCAAAGCTCCATTATTTTGGGCCTGGTTATTGGCAAAGGCGGTGATCAAACCATCGAGTAAATTGGTGCGGAGAGCGGAATATTCCGCAAAGAGGGGATTGGCCAATACCACTTCGGGTCCCTGGGGTTTGACGAGGGAGTAATGGACCACCTCCGTTAAACCAGCACCCCGACAGGCTTCCCGCAGGGCCAATTCAGCTTGATAGGTGGGGGATAAACCACCGGGCACCGCATTGTTGGGTAACTGTTCACAAAAATGGTCATAGCCGTAGAGCCTGGCCACTTCTTCAATGAGGTCAATTTCCCGTTCAATGTCCCGTTGGCGGTAGGACGGTACTGTCACAGCCCACACGGGACTAGCGTTATCGGATTGTCGGGTTAACCCACAGCCTAGATCGGTCAAAATTCTTTCCACATCTTCAGCGGTAATCTCGCCAATACCATGGGGGGTATTCACTTTACCCAGCAATTGTTGCAGGCGTTCTAAACGCAGATTAATTACCGCTTCCCCTAGGTTTTGCCGTTGATCGGCCTTGCCCTGACGAACCACGGTGCCCCCGGCCAGTTCTGTCATTAAGGCGATCGCCCGATGCAGAGCCACTTCCAATTCACACTGGTTCACGCCCCGTTCATAGCGGGTGGAAGATTCACTGCGGAGGTTAATGGCCTTACTGGATTTACGAATGGTGACCCCATCAAATAGGGCAGTTTCCAGCACAATATTTTGGGTATTTTCATCCACTTCCGTGGCCGCTCCCCCCATCACCCCGGCGATCGCCACTGGTTGGTCATGGGCGGTAATTAATAAATTTTGGGGTTGCAATGTCCGTTCCTGGTCATCCAGGGTAATCAACTTTTCCCCTGCCTTGGCAAACCTCACCCCCAGGTGAATATCCGCTACGGCCCCTAGGGCTTGCAATTTATCCTGGTCAAAGCTGTGCAGAGGCTGGCCCCATTCCAAGAGCACGTAATTAGTCACATCCACCACGTTATTGATGGGTCTGGTCCCCGCCGCTAACAATCTTTGTTGTAACCAATCCGGGGAAGGACCCACTTTCACCCCCCGCATCACAGTGCCCACATAGGCCGGGCAAGCTTGGGTTTCCGTCACACTGATGGGCAAATCCTGGTCCGATATTGAGACTTCCTCCACTTCCGGCAGGCTTAACTTACCCCCGGTGAGGGCCGCCACTTCCCGAGCGACCCCCACCATGCTGAGGGCATCGGCCCGGTTGGCAGTGGGGCTAATTTCCAAAATCACATCATCTAAGCCCAGCAGAGGCCCCACGGGACTACCCAGGGGCAAATTCAAGTCGTCAAAAATATGGATGCCCGCCGATTCCTTACTGAGACCCAACTCCGCCAAAGAACAGATCATGCCGGAGGATTTTACTCCCCTTAACTTGGCTGGCTTAATTTTTAGATCCACTTTAGGTAGATAACTGCCCAGGGTAGCCACTGGCACGAGAATGTCTGCCCTCACATTGGGGGCTCCACAGACAATGGTGGAGGGTTCCTCTGCCCCAATATCCACCACGCAAACGCTTAATTTGTCCGCATTGGGGTGTTTTTCCCGAGAAATGACTCGCCCCAGCACTACCCCCGCCGCCCAGCTTCGACGGTCTTCGATTTCCTCCACTTCCAAACCGGCGATCGTTAGCAATTCCCCAAGCTCTTCCGGAGACAAATTAAGTTCAACCAGGGATTGCAGCCAGTTGACAGAGATACGCATGGGTTTCCTTTTCTACTGATTTTTATTAATGCTTGCTTGGTTTGCTGTGGCGTCAGCGGCATCTATTGTATCGCTGAAGGCATTACCCCAGGCCATTCCAACCAATGTTTGACGACTTTCGGAACAAATTTATAGTGGCGGGGGCTCAATGAACCAAAGTTTCCCGCTAACTAGCCTAAAATAGAGTGGCCTTCCCAATCCCATCAACTTTTCGGAAAATTTAACGAATTCGATAAAGCATAGGTTAGTCTTACATCACACCATCTGGTGAACCGGAATGAGTTTTTGCGTTAATCCCAATTGTCCCCATCCTAAAAACCCGAATAACGTGCAGGTGTGCCAAGCCTGCGGCAGTAGCTTGCGTCTGAACGGTCGTTACCAAACCTTGGGTTTATTGGGAAAGGGAGGATTTGGGGCTACTTTTGCGGCGGCGGATGTGGCACTGCCCGGAACTCCCATCTGTGTGGTAAAGCAGTTGCGCCCCCAAACCGATGACCCCAATGTGTTCCGCATGGCCAAGGAACTATTTGAGCGGGAGGCCCAGACCTTGGGTCGGGTCGGTAATCATCCCCAGGTGCCCCGTTTACTGGATTACTTTGAGGATGATCATCAGTTTTATTTAGTGCAAGAGTATGTAAAAGGACATAATTTGCACCAAGAAGTGAAAAAAAATGGCACTTTTACCGAGGGCAGTGTCAAGCAATTTTTAACAGAAATATTGCCCATCCTTGACTATATCCACTCCCAAAAAGTTATTCATCGGGATATCAAGCCAGCTAATCTAATTCGTCGCCAAACGGACCAAAAATTAGTGCTGATTGATTTTGGGGCGGTGAAAAATCAAATTGATTCAGTTTTATCTTCCAACACCTCGGCTCAAACAGCCTTAACGGCTTTTGCGGTGGGCACGGCGGGTTTTGCCCCCCCGGAACAGATGGCCATGCGCCCAGTTTACGCCAGCGATATTTATGCCACTGGCGTAACTTGTTTATATTTACTAACTGGCAAGACTCCCAAGGAGATTGATTGCAACAGTCAAACGGGGGAAATGGACTGGGAAAAACATGTGACAGTTTCTAGCAAATTTGCTGAAGTGATCCGCAAAATGTTGGAACTTTCCGTGCGTCACCGTTACAAGAGTGCCCAACAGGTGCTGGATGCCCTGGAGATGCCCACCTATGAAGATGGCATGATGCAGGGCATGGTTTCCACCCCCTTTAGCTCCATAACGGGGACTGGGGATGAACCGGCGACGGGGATCCACATGGGGAATAGTTCTTCCCCAGACTATGGTGACCCATCCACTCGGTTTAACACTAATGTTCAGTCCAGGGGACCTAGCTCCACTAGGTTTAACACTGGCATTAAAACCCGCACCGCTAAACCCAAAAATGTTGAGCCTCCGGCCACTAGGGTGCGCCCTGCTTCCAATGCAGGGGATGGAGGCCCTGTTGGGGCAGGGGGGATTGACTACAATATGGTTAACCAAAAGCCCCTTTCTCGTCGGGAACGGGAAGAGGAAAAACCGGCGATCGCCAACCAACCGGAGATTAAACGTTGGAATGGTAAAACTTTTTTAGCCGAGTATGCCCAGGGGAAACGGGATTTTGCCGATCAGAATTTAGTTGGCATCGTTTTGGCTAAAGCGTTTGTGCCGGGAATTAACTGTTACCAAGCTAATTTGACCAATGCCAATTTTGAGCAAGCGGAGCTGACTAGGGCAGACTTCGGCAAGGCACGATTGAAAAATGTCGTCTTCAAAGGGGCCAATTTGAGCGATGCTTACTTTGGCTATGCCGACCTGCGGGGGGCGGATCTACGGGGAGCAAATCTCAGCGGCGTTAATTTTAAATACGCTAATCTCCAGGGTGCTAACTTCTCCGGGGCAGATTTGGGTTCAGCCAAGGTATCCCCAGAGCAGTTAAAGCTTGCTAAAACCAATTGGCGCACAGTCCTGCCCGGTTCCAGTCGGCGGAGATAGGGTTGGGGCCTACATACCCACTCTTTCCGATCAAGCAATTAGGGTAAGAACCAGCATTTCACTTTGGGGCCCCATCACCACCGGCAATGTCAATGACCCAAATTGATTGACCTTAGTTAACCAGTCCAGAGCGGATGGCCCGCACCGCCGCCTGGGTACGGTCGTTGGCGCAGAGCTTATTAAGGATATTTCTGACATGGGTTTTCACTGTGCCCACGGTGATATAGAGTTTTTCTGCAATGTCGGCATTACTACAACCGTCCACAATTAATTGCAGAACCTCCAATTCTCTTTCCGTTAACCCATAGGACAAAGATGTTCGAGTGGGGGAAGACGGTTCCGATGGTTCCGCCGCCGGGGCATGGGCCAATACTATTCTGGCGATCGCCGGGTCAATCCAGGCAAAACCACCGTGGGTAGCTTGAATAGCCTCAATTAACAACTCCGTGCGGCTGTCCTTCATGCAATAGGCGTCGGCCCCGGCACTAAAGGCGGCCAACACCGTTTCCTCCTGGTGATTGAGGGTCAAAATCACCACCCGACATTGGCAATTAAGGGGGCCTTTTTTGAGCCGTTGGGTAACATCAATGCCACTCATGTCTGGCAAACCAATGTCAATGATCACCACGTCGGGGCGTTGTTCTTCCATCATTGCCAGCCCTAACCGGCCATTGGCTGCTTCCCCCACCCACTGAAAACTAGGCTCGGTGTTCAAAGCATCCCGCAAGCCCTGGCGAATTAAATCTTCATCTTCAATTAAGGCAATGCGAATTTTCTCCATGGTTAGGGGTTATGGTGTTAGGCAATGTTCAAACACAGCGGCGGCGGAAGGGGATAATCCCTTGCCCCTAGCTCAATATTAGGTACCCTATCACCGAATCAGCCAGTATTACGCATTCCCGCTGCAATACCGTTGATGGTCAACAGGGCCCCCCGCAGTAGCTCTTCTTTGGAATAACGACGGTAGCGCACACCACTGGTCTCCGCTTCCTGGGTTACCTGGCGTAAGCGTTTCAGCAGGGAAATCTGCAGTAGTCCCAGGGGCACAATGGTGCGATTGCGCAATAACACCGACCGTTGCAGAGAACGATCGCCATCGAGGAGGTGGGGATGGGCCGTAATTTCCATGGCAAAATCCCTGGTTAATTGGTACTCTTGCTTGATCTGCTGGAAAAGGCGATCAAATCGCTCCCGGTCTTCTGGCTTAGATAACTCCTGCACATAGTGGGAGGCAATGGTGAGGTCCACCTTGGAAAGGGTCATTTCCACTTTCGAGATCACCATGTTGAAAAAAGGCCATTTGAAGTAGAAGTAGCGCAACAACTTCATATTCTTGACCGGGTCTTGGTCCACAAAGGATTTTAACGCCGTACCCACCCCATACCAAGCCGGCAAAAGGAAACGGGTTTGGGTCCAACTGAACACCCAGGGAATGGCTCGCAAACTGCTGAGGTCCGCTTTGCCCCCCTTACGCCTGGCCGGGCGGGAACTGATTTGTAACTCGCTAATTTCGGGAATGGGAGTAACGGTAAGGAAAAAGTCCAGGAAGTCCGGTTCTTCGTAAATTAGACTGCGGTAGGCCTGGCGGGCGGTGCAGGCCAACTCCTCCATAATCCGGTTCCAGGGCTCAATGAAATCAAAACTGCTTTTGAGTAAACTAGCTTGGATCACCGCCGTGGTTAAAGTTTCCAGATTGTAGAGGGCCAACTCCGGCAGGGAATATTTAGAAGCCAGCACTTCCCCTTGTTCGGTAATTTTGATCCGACCATCCACGGTGCCTGCGGGCTGGGCCAAAATGGCTTTATAGGCTGGGCCTCCCCCCCGACCGACGGACCCTCCCCGACCGTGGAACAACCGCAGAATGACCCGATGCTTTTGGGCCACAGCCTGGAGCGCTTTTTGGGCCTTATGGATTTCCCAGTTACTGCTTAAAAAGCCCGAATCTTTGTTGCTGTCGGAATAGCCCACCATAATTTCCTGGAGATTACCGGGATTTAATTGGGCCTTGGTGGTGGGAATTTGATAATAATCCAGGGGATGACTTTCCAATTCCCGCAGGGATTGGTAGCTGCCGGCTAAGGTGGCACGGTAAAAGGACAAGGTGAACAGGGAATCCATGATCCCCGGGGCGTTTTTCAGGTCTTCCACCGTTTCAAACAGAGGCACAATACGGAGAGAATTGGCCGCCGTAGCGGGATCATACAATCCGGCTTCCTTAGCCAATAGCAACACTTCCAACACATCACTGGCATCGTTGGTCATGCTGATGATGTAGGTTTGGCAAATATCCACCCCAAATTCCATCTGCAGGTGGCGCAGGGTGCGGAGGGTTTCAATGGTTTCCCTGGTCCGTTCCGAAAAGGGCATTTCTTGGGGAATTAGGGGCCGGCGGGTTTGGAGTTCGATCGCCAGCCAGGCCAATTTATCCGCTTCGGGCATTTCCTCATAGGGAGTGGTGAGTACCCCCATATACTCAGCAATTTCGGCGATCGCCTCGGCATGGCGGGAGGACTCTTGGCGGAAATCCAACTGGGCCAAGTTGAAGCCATAGACTTCCAACTGGGTAATTAGATTTTCCAACTCCAAACAGGTCAGCCCCGTTTCGGTGAGATTACGCTGAATTAGTCTTAACTCCTCTAATAACTCTTCCCCAGTGCGATAGTGATTTTCGGCCGGCATGGTGATCATGGTTTGCCGTTCTTCCGGGTTGGCTAAACGGTTATTGCGTCGCAGGGTATTTTCCAGCCGTTGGGTAACGTAGGCCAGCTTCATACGATAAGGTTCCTGGCGATAGCGGAGGGAAAGTTCCTCGTACACTTCCGGCAATTGAATGCGGTCCCGTTCTAGGGAATCCAACAATTCCTGGGACACCTTACACCAATGGAGGGAAGGACTGAGAATAGCCACCAGTTCTCCCAAGCTAAACAGATATTTCCCCAGCACTAAACCCCTTTGATAACAAGCCGTTTGCCAGGTTACCTCCGGAGTTACGGAGGGGTTGCCGTCCCGATCGCCGCCGACCCAGGAGCCAAAATAGCAAAAATTAGCCCGGGGGGCCCGCAGATGGGGAAAGGTTTCCTTGATGGCTTGCCCTAGGCGTTTGGACAATTCCGGCACCGCATCGAATAGCACCTCATCAAAATAATGGAGGGAATAGTCCACTTCGTCCAACACGGTGGGTTTGAACTGATGGAGCTCGTCGGTGCGCCACCAGAAACGAATTTCTTCTGTTAATTGGGCGATCGCCGTTTTTGCGTCCCAGGTGTTGAGCCAGTCCCGACCCACAACGGAACCCTGGAGTTGATCCAACTTGCGCAGAATGCGGTCTACCCTTCTTTGCTTGCGGCGAATGGTGTGGCGGACAATTTCCGTGGGGTGGGCGGTGATGACCAGACGAATGTCCAGATGATCCAGTAAATCTTGGATATGTTGGGGGGGCACATTGAGACTTTTTAGCTCCCTCATCAACCAGTGAAAAGTACCCACTGAAGCTTGCACTTCGTTTTGATCAATGCCTACCGGCAAGGGCCCCGCCGAGGACCCAAGTCTTGATGGGTTCACCAGTTCTTCTTCATTGCCAGCCTGCTCATAGAAGTTGGTTTCCTGGGAAGCTTCCCAACGGTTACGTTGTTGCTCGTTTTGTTCGTAGTGCTGTTCAACAATGTTAATCAACTGAAAATACAACGCAAAAGCCCGGGCTGCCCGGATGGCATCATTGAGTTCTAAATGCTCAATCCGCTGGGTAATGCCCATGATGACTTCTTCGGAAATCTCGCTGGAGATCGCCTCATGGGTACCCTGGAGCCGCAATTCCGTCAGTAAATCCACCAATTCCTGGCCACACTCACTCTGTAGCACCCTTTCCCACAATTCCTCCACCATCTTTAACCGCTGGTAAAGCACCGACTCTTCTTCAGAGTTGGAACCATTGCCATTACCAGACCAGTTAGTGGAAAGACCGAATGCAGGAACTGCCAAGTTCATGGGAACCTCTAGGACAAGATAGTGACGCTAACAACACCCAGAATGCGTTGCTACTGTACAAGATACTACGGGATTATCACCCCCTCACTCCGCATCCCAGGCTACAGCCAGCGGTTTGTCGATGCTCTCCCCAGATTAAGGCAGAAAAAAACCCCTGGGGCAGGGGAAGGAAGAAGACAATGGAGTAGGGCACTAAAAGCCAAAATCACCGCAGTCATAGATGAACAAAAACTTAAGAGTGGTGTCTAGTAGGCTAGGGTTTCTAGGGTTTGACGCAGATAGTGACGTACTTGGGCGTCTAGCAGGAGAGGGGCCACAGTTTCCGTTTTAGACACCACAGCCTCACCGTTATCATCCTGCCAGCATTTGAAACCGGAGCTGTCGGCGATCGCCAATTTGAGACTGTTCCAGATGGCGGAATCAGAGTTAGAAGCAGATGCAAGGGTAGCAGTAGTCATATTTTTATATCTCGCAGTGGTGGTCAGGAAACAACGAACGGGGTCCGACGTAACTTTGAGGTAACAGCCAAATACAGCTATGTTGTCGGCCTTAGCTCAACTACCTTCAGGTTAACTCAACTTTGGGGAGCTTGACTGTCAAGTCAAGCACAATTGTAAAGAAAATTCAACAGAGTTGCCATCACCGGGAATCAATGGACTGGGTTAGGATTGGGGAAGAGGGGAGCATTTTCTTCCCAGTTGCTGATTTTCCGGCTTCAACCGCAGGCCCAAGCCATTTATATGTCCCCTGTTTATCTTTGGATTGTAGCAGGCACCATACTCTGCCTTGTGGAAGTTATTTTCCCGGTGGATTTTGTCGCCGTTGTGATGGGGTTAAGCGCTGTGGCCACCGCTGGGGTGGCCCTGTTGGTCCCCGGCAGTTTTGCGCTCCAGTCCCTTTGTTGGCTGGGATTATCGGTGTTGTCAATTATTTTACTGCGGCGCTTTCTCCCCCGTCCTCGGCAGAAAAGTATTTTGCGGGATGCGGTGGAGGGCCAGTGTTTGACAGCTATTTTGCCCGGGGAAACTGGTCGGGTGCTCTATGAGGGCAATTCCTGGCGAGCGGAATGTCAGGATCCCGATGTGGCGATCGCCATTGATGAAAAAGTTTATGTGGTGGGGCGCAGTGGCAATACGTTATTGGTCTATCCGGCCAATGCTCTCCAAGGGCGATCGGATATTCAACACCCAAATTTTTGACAGGAATTTAATCTTGTCCCAACCAAAATATTGTCAATGGATGTCAACTTCTGCTTTAACGGCATTCAATTCATCTGGAATGAGGGGAAAGCAAGAATTAATCCACTCAACCATGATGGAATTACTTTTGAGCAGGCTGTGGAAGCTTTCTTCGATCCCATGCTTGTGGTAATTGATGCCAGTCGCAATGATGAAGCAAGGGAAGCGGTGATCGGCTTGGATCGACGTTGGAATTTGTTGTACGTTGTCTTCATTGAACGAGAGAATGAAGCTATTCGAATCATTTCAGCCCGCAAAGCGACACGTCAGGAGAGGGATCTTTATGAAGCCTGAAACACTAAAAAAGCGGTTAGACAAGAATCGTCCTATGACGACCATTACAGTCCGCATACCGGCAGACGTAATGGAAGATTTGAAGCGAGTTGCGCCTTCCCTTGGCTTTTCTGGTCATCAACCCTTGGTAAGGGCTTATATTGGCCAAGGTTTGCGGTCTGATTTGGAACTCCTAGATAACGACGCTGTGTTGGCATTGATTGCTAGCCTTAAGCGTCACGGTGTCACTGATGAAGTAATTCAAGAGGCTTTAGTTGACGTTGCCCAACGTTAGGTTGACCCCAATTTAGGGAGAATATAGGAATTGACGTAAATTTTGGTAACGAACCCAGTCCCCATGACCTGTTTACCCCCCTGGATAATTATTGACCCTTGGCTCCAGCAATGGTTGGCGGAGGACATTGGTCGGGGAGATTGGTCTACCCAGGGCCTTGGTTTACAACATAGGGGCCAAGCCCGTTGGGTGGCAAAGGAAGACGGTGTAATGGCCGGATTACCCATGGCCGCCCGTATTTTCCAGCTTTTGGATCCCTCCATGGAATTTCAGGGATTAGACCAAGAAGGTAAAACCGTCCAGTCCGGCACCATAATTGCCACCATGGCGGGAGATTTAGGCAGTTTACTGACTGGGGAAAGGGTGGCGCTCAATTTGGTGATGGGTTTGAGCGGCATTGCCACCATGACTAGGCAATATGTCCAGGCGATCGCCGACTATCCCAGCCGTTTTGTGGACACCCGGAAAACCACCCCAGGGTTGAGGGTGTTGGAAAAATATGCCAGCCGTTTGGGGGGAGCCATGAACCATCGCCTCGGCTTGGATGATGCGGTGATGGTCAAGGATAACCACATTCAAGCGGCAGGAAGCATTACTAAAGCCGTACATACCCTACGGCAAAATTTGCCCTATCCCCTGGCCATTGAGGTAGAAACCAGCAATTTGGAGGAAGTGAAAGAGGCGATCGCCGCCCAGGTGGAAATTATCATGCTGGATAACATGGACACTGAAACCATGGCCACTGCAGTTAAATTAATTCGCCAAGCCAACCCCCTCATCCGCATTGAAGCTTCCGGCAACGTTACCCTGGCCAATCTCACGGCGATCGCCAGCACGGGGGTGGACTTTATCTCCAGCAGTGCCCCCATCACCCGTTCCCCCTGGTTAGACTTGAGCATGCAAATTGTGCAAAATTGAACAAATCTGGCTAATTTATGCCCAGCCTTGGAAACTTAAACCGGAGTCGAGCCATCTTCAATAGGCAGTGACGGCTTGCCCCCGGCCCATAGCCATTGTCCTCCGCTTTCCCCCAGCCCCAAGTTTTTATGAATAATTCCGATTTCCTGTCTTTTTTCCCTGAGCCTGACAATGATGATACGGCGGATGTCAACGCCGAAGAATTGGCCCTGCTATTCAATGGGATAGGCGGAGAGGTACAGGAGCAGGTAAATCCCTCTGACCAGGAGCATTTCGGCACCATGCTCGATGGCATTGAAATGTTAGAAGAAATGCTGGTGGAAACGGAATTGGCTGGGGAAGTGGCCCTGCAGGAAATGACCCCCTTGGAGCAGGAAACGTCCGTTATGTTCGAGGGAGACGATTTACAGTACGAAGAAGTGGACGACCATAACCCTGTGGTCCTAATTCCACCCTTTCTCCGTGCCCATGAAGCCTTACAGGAACAGGTTATTAGTCTGGGGCAACGTCTAGCTTCCACAGAACAGGAACTCCTGGGACACCAGCGTCGAGCTTCCAGTGCCGAAAATTTGATTCAAGACCAGGCGATCGCCCTAACCCAGGCTCAGGAACAATTAGCCCATACGGTGGCGGAACTGCAGGTTTACCAAGAAGCTTGTAAGCAACAACAATTGCAGGTGGAAACCCTGACGGAACAATTGGAGGTGAGCCAAGGGCAGGTCATCGCTCAGCAAAATCAACTGGATGGGGGAATGGCTGATAAGGGGGCGGAAAACCAAGAGCTCCAAGCTCTAGTAACTAGCCTCACAGCGGAAAATGAACAATTAAAAGGACAGATCGGCCGCCATGACTCGGAAGTGGCCCGCTTTGAGCAACAACTCCAGGAACTAAGGGCCCGTCTGCAACGGCAACAACGCTACGCCCTCCAATATAAGTCTGCCCTGGAGCAATACCTGGCCCAACCTGATCTTCTGCCCCTGGGCGACATTGGTGAGGTGGTGGCCAATGTAACGGCCCAGTCCAAGGAAGTGAAACCCTGGGCCAGCGTCGGCGACGTGTTGGCTTCATTCTCCAGTGTTAACAATGAACCGCCCAGTGCCCCCGTGGCCGACCTAACACCGGGTCTAGTTAATTATTCCCCATCCCCTGCCCAGGAGATTACATCCCCAACAGAGGCAACCCATGGGGATAAAACAGAGGAAATTTCTCCCCCGCTCCAACCTTCCCCGACCCCAGCAGTGCCAGCCATTGATCGACTAACTTTTGCAGTCAAAGAACCTCGACCTTCCCGTCGTGCCATTGATCTGCCCAGCTTTTTGCCCCGTTCTACCCCGATTGGGTAATCTTAAGCTTGCACCGCAATCAGGCAAGATAGCAGCCCGATGGAGTTGAAGTTGGGATCGGCCTCAGCTCAATGGACAATGGCGTTGACCATTTCGATGCAAAACCCCGGTTATTCCCACCCCGGAGTCAATGCAACCCAGTTTCGTTGCCCTGCCTGGGGGAGCAGTCAATTTTCCTTTAATAGTTTATGAGTAATCTTTCGATCGCCGATGGGATCCGCCTCGGTATTGCAGTGGGGGTGGCCAAGACTGTTACAGCCGTGGTCAAAGCCCTGCGCTTGGGTTCCGCCAGTGTGTTACCGGGGGAAATTGCCCGTCGTTTACATCCCAAAATGCTGGGGCTGTTAGCTCAACAAGTGTCCCAGGGGGTGATTTTAGTGGTGGGCACCAATGGCAAAACTACTACCTCATTGTTGTTACGAAAAATTTTGGTGGACCAGGGTTATCGGGTGACCCACAATGCCACCGGCGCTAACTTGATCAATGGTTTAATTACTGCTCTGTTGGCCGATGCCAACCTATTTGGGCGTTTATCCACCGATTTTGCCATTTTGGAAGTGGATGAAAATGTCCTGCCCCTGGTGCTCAAGGATTGTCAACCCAGGGCAATTTTGGCCCTGAATCTTTTCCGGGATCAACTAGACCGCTATGGGGAAGTGGATAGCATTAGTCAGCGCTGGCAAAAGGCGATCGCCCCCCTGCCGGAAGACACCATTATTGCCGTCAATGCTGATGATCCGACCCTTTCCCATCTGGGGCAAAAGTTAGCCCAACAGGTTTGTTACTTTGGCTTGAGCGAACCAGATTTATACCTGGAGGAAATTCCCCATGCGGTGGATTCCATTCACTGTCCCCAGTGCGGCACTTCCCTAGATTATCAAGGGGTTTACCTTTCCCATTTGGGGGATTTTCAATGTCCTAGCTGTGGATTTCACAAAAGCCAGCCGGCTTTCCATAGCAGTGAGTGGCCCCAAATTCTCATTGGTGTTTACAACAAATACAACACCCTAGCCGCCGGTTTGGTAGCTCAACAATTGGGCATCAAGACAGAGAAAATTTTCAACAACATCCGCAGTTTCAAGGCGGCCTTTGGTCGGGCAGAGGAGTTAGACGTGGAGGGCAAACATGTCCGCATTCTCCTGTCTAAAAATCCGGTGGGCTTAAATGAAACCATTCGGGCTGTCAATGACCTTAAACTGCAAGGACAATGCTCCACTACCCTGTTGGTACTCAATGACCGCATTGCCGATGGCACCGACGTTTCTTGGATTTGGGATGTGGACACTGAACCCCTGGTGGCATCCGGGGGAACTTTCATCGTCAGCGGCGATCGCCTTTATGACATGGCCCTACGTTTGCAATATAGCCAGGAAAATTTAATTCAACCAAGCCAAGGTGAGGAACCGTGGAATGGTAAGACTTCAAGTCTAATTTTGGAGGAAAACCTCGAAAAAGCAGTGCAAATTGCCTTGGAACTCACCCCTGAGGAAGAAACTCTCCATATCATTCCCACCTACACTGCCATGCTGGAAGTGCGGGGTATCCTAACTGGCCGCAAAATTCTCTAGGAGTCTGTGGGAAACGCCCCCTGGCCCCCAGTAATTTCTTCAGGGTTCTTGCCAGGCCAACATCAGTAACGCATTGACAATGCCAGCGGCCACGGGGGAACCACCCTTATTCCCTTCCACCCTAATTTGGGCACAGGGCAAGGTGGATAAAGTTTTCTTGGCTTCCAAAACCCCAATGAAGCCCACCGGCACTCCGATCACTAAAGCTGGTCTGGCCTCACCGGCGGCGATCGCCTGACAAAGGGTTAAAAGGGCGGTGGGAGCATTACCAATGACGTAGATCGCTTCGGGAAATTGGGTAATACAGTGGTCCATGCCGGTTTCAGTGCGGGTTTTGCCAGGGGCGGCCGTGGGCGCAAAATCAATCGCCGTTTGGATGGGATTGTTAAAAGTCCGCTGTACTAAACCTTGAATGCCCTGTTTGACCATATTCACATCCACCACAATGGTTTGGCCCTGGCGCAAACTTTTTACCCCATTGGCGATCGCCTGGTTTTCTAGCAAATCTGGATCAAATTCAGCCTTGGCTAAATCCGGGGCAAAACGGAGCAGGTGGAGAAAATCGAAGTCGGCGGTGCTGTGGATCACCCGACGGGCAATGGCGTATTCCTGGGGAGAGAGATTGTGGGGCCCTACAGTGCGGTCAATGTGGGCAAAGCTTGCCAGCAAAATTGGATGTTCTAGGGGAATCATGGGTTTGGAGATTCCGGCAAAATCCGACCAATGGTACTGTTCTCCGGGCGGAACGTTGCCTGGGCCACCCGTTGAATATCTTCCGGAGTCACAGCGGCGATCGCCTCTAGGCGGACAAAAAGATTACGCCAATCTCCGGTACGCACATTGTATTTCACCAACAGTTGGGCCATGCCCATATTGGAGTTGAGGGATTGCAATGCAGAAATTTGTAGTAAGTTTTGGGCCCGTTCCAGTTCCTCCTGGGTTACAGGCTCCATTTTTAACCGTTCAATTTCCCCATGTAGGGCTTGGCTAAGTTCATCCAAACTGCGGCCGGGGGCACTCTGGGCATAGAACATCAACAGATTGGGATATTTATCCGCTGGAAAGCCGTTAAAGCCCTGGGCCATCAACGCCAACTGTTGCTCTTCCACCAGGGATTGATACAAACGGGACGTGCGGCCACTGCTGAGAATGGTGGTCATCACGTCAAACACCGCACTATCGGGGTCAGCAAAGGCTGGGCTGTGGTAACCCTCGAAATACCAAGGCTGGGAAGGGAGGGTTAAATTAATTTCCTTTGCTGTGGTTTGGGGGGGCTCCACCTCCGTTACCTGGGGCGTAGGGGGGCGCTTAGGGAAACGACCAAAATATTTCTGCGCCAAACTTTTCACTTGGTCAGCCTTCACATCTCCGACCACCGCAATGGTCATATTGCCAGGGGTGTAATATTTTTCATAAAAATCCGTCACATCTTGGCGAGAAAGGTTGCGGATATCCTCGTCATAACCAATCACCGGGCGACGGTAGGGGTGCTTAGTAAAAGCAGTGTCTAAAAATTCCTCCACCATTTGCCCCACTGGGTTATTTTCCGTGCGCATACGCCGCTCTTCTAGAATTACCTCCTGTTCTTGGTAAAACTCCCGAAATACCGGTTCCAAAAACCGCTCCGACTCCAAGGACATCCACAGTTCCAATTTGTTGGCCGGCAAACTGTAGAAATAAAACGTAGCATCGGCACTGGTGGCTGCATTTAAGCTCACTCCCCCGGCCATCTGGATAATTTGCCCAAATTCATTCTGTTGCACCAAGCTCTGGGCCTGTTGTTGAATTTGCTGAAATTTTTCCTCTAACTTGGCCTCTGCCTCCTTATCCCCCTTGGCCCTGGCTTGGGTGATTTGTCCAAACACTTCGTCCAATTGGTCTAGTAGCTTCTGTTCCTGGGCAAAATCCTTGGTGCCAATGCGTTCTGTACCCTTAAAGGCCATGTGCTCCAGAAAGTGGGCTACGCCGGTTTTTCCCACCGGTTCATCCACTCCCCCCACATCAAAGTAGGTGTAAAAGGACACCACTGGAGCCTCATTATTTTCCATGACGATAAATTTCAAACCATTATCCAGTTGAAACTCCGTCACCCGTTCGATCGCCTGGTCGAGGTAGGGTTTGAGGGTTTGGCTATTTCTTTCCCTAACGGGGCTGAGGTCAGCGGCGATCGCCGGGGTGGGCGACAGCAAAGGACTGTGCAGAGCTAACAGTAGCACCAGGGCACAAAGGGAACGGGGCAAGGAACTCAAGACCGGCAGGGGCATGGGGAGCAATAAACTATGAACGCAAACTACTTCTACCCATCACTTTAGACCATCGCGGTGGAGAACTTGGGCGCTTGCCGGGAGGGTTTAAGGAAGATTAAAATTTGTAACAGTGCTAATTTATCTGGCAAAGTTCAATCATAGGGTGAAGCCGAAATGCGTGTTGCAATTGTAGGAGCGGGATTGGCGGGCATGGCCACCGCAGTGGAATTGGTGGATGCGGGCCACGAAGTTGAACTTTACGAAGCCAGGAGTTTCATCGGCGGCAAAGTGGGCAGTTGGGTGGACGGCGACGGCAACCACATCGAAATGGGCTTGCATGTCTTTTTCGGCTGTTACTACAATCTTTTCAACTTGATGGAAAAGGTGGGGGCTAAGCAAAATTTGCGGCTCAAGCAACATACCCACACCTTCATTAACCAAGGGGGCCGCATTGGCGAATTAGATTTTCGTTTCTTCACCGGCGCTCCCTTCAACGGTTTAAAGGCATTTTTCACCACGTCCCAACTAGACACCAAAGATAAAATCGCCAACTCCATTGCCCTGGCCACCAGTCCCATTGTGCGGGGCTTAGTGGACTTCGATGGAGCAATGAAAACCATCCGGGATTTAGACAGAATCAGTTTTGCCGAATGGTTCCTCAGCAAAGGCGGTAACGAAGGTAGTTTGAAAAAAATGTGGGACCCGATCGCCTATGCGTTGGGTTTTATTGATACGGAAAACATTTCTGCCCGGTGCATGCTGACCATTTTTCAGTTGTTTGCCGCCCGCACGGAAGCCTCGGTGTTGCGGATGTTGGAAGGCTCACCCCAGGAATATTTACATAAACCTATTCAGGAATATTTGGAAAAACGGGGGGCCAAGTTTTACACCAGGCATCGAGTCAAGGAAATTCAAACCAAGGTATTTGACGGAGAAACTAAAGTAACCGGCTTAGTGATCAACGATGGCTCTGACAGCAAAACCGTAATCGCCGATGCCTATGTGGCCGCCTGTGACGTGCCGGGCATTAAAAACCTGTTGCCGGAAAGTTGGCGCACCCAATGGGACTTTTTCAACAAAATTTACTACCTGGATACCGTTCCTGTGGCCACAGTACAACTGCGCTTTGACGGCTGGGTAAAGGAAATGAATGACCCAGCCAAACGCAAACAGCTAGAACAAGCCTTTGGGTTAGACAACCTGCTCTATACCAGCGATGCAGAATTTTCCTGTTTTGCTGACCTAGCCCTCACCAGTCCCGCCGATTATTACCGACCCGGGGAAGGTTCCCTGTTGCAACTTGTATTGACCCCCGGTGATCCCTTTATGAAAGAGTCCAACGAGGCGATCGCCTATCGTGTGCTTAAACAGGTTAAAGCTCTGTTCCCTTCCGCAGCGGATCTGAACATGACTTGGTACAGCGTGGTTAAATTAGCCCAATCCCTATACCGGGAAGCACCGGGCATGGATCTTTTCCGCCCCAGCCAAGCAACCCCGATCGCCAACTTCTTTTTAGCCGGTAGCTACACCCAACAGGATTACATCGATAGTATGGAGGGGGCCACCCTATCCGGTCGCCAGGCCGCCCAGGCCGTTTTGGCTAACCAAGCCCGTTTGCAAATCCCCGTCCCTTCCCCCCAATAATTTTTCTCAAATCCCATGGCTAATTGGCTAGAACATAGTGTGCAGGTGGAAGTGGATGCTCCCATTGAATTGGTGTGGCAACTGTGGTCTGACCTGGAGCAGATGCCCCGCTGGATGAAATGGATTGATTCCGTCAAAGTGCTGGAAGATGATCCAGAGCTTTCCCGGTGGAAGCTGGCCAGTGGCAGTTTGGAGTTCACCTGGCTGTCGCGGATTACTAAATTAATTTCCCAACAAATTATTCAATGGGAATCGGTGGATGGTTTGCCCAACCGGGGCGCCGTGCGCTTTTACGATCGCCAAGAGAAAAGTATTGTCCGCCTCACCATTGCCTATAAC
>NZ_JADEWJ010000324.1:0-3907 GCF_015207725.1 Synechocystis sp. LEGE 06083 | reverse complement strand
CCCGGGTGGGGGTCAAAATTAAGGCTTGCAAATCCCCCTCGGGATCAATGCGGTCCATCAACGGCAATGCAAAGGCGGCGGTTTTACCGGTACCCGTTTGGGACTGGGCCAACATATCCCGGCCGCTGAGCAGGAGGGGAATGGCTTCCGTTTGAATTTGGGTAGGAGACTCAAAGCCAATGTCAGCCAAGAGTTGACAACGTTTTTCAGAAAGACCAAGGTCGGCAAAAGTACTAGTCAAGGTATTAGTCATGGAAAAGTTAAATAATTTCAGGTAACAAAAGACGGTTTAGTGGGCAAATAATTAAAAGTTAAAAATTTTGCGGGAATGGCTGGGAACCAACCGTCAATAACACAGCCAGTCCATCCCCTTAGTTCAATTAGCTAAAAAACCCTAGCCTCCTCGGCGGTTAGACCATAGAGGTCATAGTCGTCGGTGGCGGTGATGGTCACAGGCATAATTTCGTTCAAGTTAGCGGTCCCTTTGACGTAGACCAGACCGTCCACTTCCGGGGCAAATCTGGATGCTCGGCCAATGAACTCCCCGGTGCTAGGATTTTCCTGTTCGATTAGCACATCCAGGGTTTGTCCCAAGCAGGCGGCATTTTTCTGGGCAGAAATGGGTTGCTGCAGGGCCATTAACCGATCCCGCCGATCGCCCATTACCTCTTCCGGCACAGCGTTGGGCAGGTCAAAGGCGGCGGTGCCTTCCTCTGGGGAAAAGGTAAAGACTCCCACATGGTCAAATTGGTGGCGCTGGACAAAGTCTAACAAATGCTGAAAATGTGCCTCCGTTTCCCTCGGAAAACCAACAATAAAGGTGGTGCGCAAGACAGCGTCGGGGAGGGCGGCTTTGAGCTTGGTGATAATGTCGTCATTGACCTGACCTTGCCAGGGACGATGCATGGCTTTGAGAATGTCCGGGTGGGAGTGTTGCAGGGGCAAATCCAAATAGGGTAGGACGTTGGGCGTAATGGCGATCGCCTCGATCACTTTCGGGGTCAATCCAGTGGGATAGGCGTAGTGAATGCGAATCCAGGGAATATCGACTTTGCCGAGGGCCTGTAATAGTTCCGCCAATTTTGGCTCCCCATACAAATCCAAACCGTAGTTGGTGGTGATCTGGGAGATGAGAATTAATTCCTTTACTCCCTGGCTGGCCAATTGTTGAGCTTCGGCCACAACGGATTCGATGGGACGGGAGCGTTGCTTACCCCGCAGTTGGGGAATAATGCAAAAGGCACAGCGATAATCACAACCTTCCGCCACCCGCAGATAGGCGATCGCCTCGTTGGTGGTGCGATAACGGGGTAAATGTTCGTCGGCAATGAAACTAGGATTAGCAGAAATTGCTTTGACCCTTTGGCCCTGTTCCGTTTGCCGGATAATATCGACGATGTTCTGGTAATCCCCCGTGCCCACCACGGCCACCGCTTCGGGAATTTCCTCTAACAGTTGCTCTTGGAAATGTTGGGCCAGGCAACCGGAAATAACAATTTTCTTCTTGGCTTCAGCCAACTCCACCAAGGTCCGCACCGATTCCTGGCGGGCATCTTGGATAAAGCTGCAGGTATTAACAATGACGTAGTCGGCCAATTCTTCGTTGGCATCGACCTGGTAGCCGGCTTCCACCAGCAGTCCCAGCATATGTTCCGAATCGATCCGGTTTTTTTCGCAACCTAAATGGTTAATGGCGATCGTTGGCGTTTGGCCCATAAATTAATTACTAGGGATTAACTGACTATTGACTGAGTTCGAGTCCAAAGGATGTAGGGTAGGGACTAAACCAGGCAATGATCAGCAAATTCTGTAAACACAGCCTGCAGATGGGGAACGGTGGTCAGACCCTTTTTATTTGTAAAGACATTGTAACAGATTTACACCAGAAAACCTGAAGTCGTTTGGTGTAATGTTATACATTTGCTGACATTGACCCCAAAACTAGGGCGATCGCCATGGGGCCACGGTGTTAGATACCGGAAAATTACGCCCTAAGATCAACCAAAACGATAGCCGAAACCCCGCACTGTAACTAAGTATTCCGGCTGACTAGGGTCTTGTTCTAGCTTTTCCCGCAGCCAGCGGATATGGACATCCACCGTTTTGCTATCTCCCATAAAATCAATGCCCCAAATATGTTCAATTAACTGTTCCCTGGACCAGACCCGCCGGGGATAGCTCATGAACAATTCCAACAGGCGGAATTCCTTCGGGGCTAGATTGACTTCTTCTCCCCGCATTAAAACCCGGCATTCCTGGGGATAGAGCACCAAATCCCGAAATTTACGGAATGGGGCAATGTTGTTACCGGCCAGGCCTTGGCGACGGATCATGGCCCGGCAACGGGCAACCAATTCTTTCAGGCTAAAGGGCTTAGTGATGTAGTCATCAGCCCCCACTTCTAAGCCAGTGACCTTTTCCATTTCACTGCCCTTGGCACTGACAATTAAAATCGGAGTGTTATCGCCACCAAAGCGCAAACTACGACACACATCTAAACCGTTTACCTGGGGAAGCATGATGTCGAGAATGATCAGGTCAACGGCGGCCTGGCCTGGGTCTTCGCTAAATTCTTGCAACAGGGCTAAAGCGTCGCGTCCATCGTCCACTGCATAGACTTCATAACCTTCTTCCTGCAGTGAGAGGACAATGGTTTCACGGATGGAAACTTCGTCTTCAACAACCAAAATACGATGGCTGGGGGGAAGTTCCTGTTGTTGGAGTCTATGGGGGGGGGCTTCTAGCGTTGCCATTGGGAAACCTACTAGATGTTGTTTAACCAACATATAACATACAAGATTGATGTTAACAGCAAACTTTTTTGGCGGAATAATGACATGGGGAAGGAAGCAAACCTCCCCTAGTCCTGAAAATTGTCCATGGAGAAATTTCCCTCCTTTGCCGTTAAAGGGAAATCATTGGATTTATAAAACCTAGGTGTGGAATGGGACTTGATGTACTTTTGGCCCCTAGAATTTACCGAAGCCCTCATCGACTAAGCTTGGCTTATTTTGATAGGCGGCCACCGCTAGGCGATCGCACCGCTCATTTTCCTTGTTGCCAGCGTGGGCTTTGACCCACTGAAACGTAACCTGGTGTTTTTCGCACAGCGCTAACATCGTTTCCCAGAGATCGGGATTTTTGGCCTTTTCCTTGGCATTTCTTTGCCATCCCTTGGCCTTCCATTTCTTGGCCCAACCCTTGCTCATGGCATCGACCATATAGCGGGAATCGGTGTAGAGCAATACCTGGGACGGTTCTGGTAAGTGACTCAAGGCGGCGATCGCCCCCATAATTTCCATGCGGTTGTTGGTGGTCATTTTATAACCGGCGGATAGTTCCTCCCGGCGACCATCATCGTAGAGAATTACTGCGCCATAGCCACCGGGGCCAGGATTCATGGAACAAGCGCCATCGGTGTAGAGGGTTACGGAGTTTGGGGTGGAGGCCATGGACAAATTCAGCAAGGTTAGGGTTAATGGAAAAGTCAGCGCCGGTCAAGCTGGGCTCGCAAGCAGGATGGAAAATCAGAGTGAACGAAGATCGTTTTGCCGACACGAAACTGATGCGCCTACAACTTTGTTTATATCTGCTTCCCGTAGTGGGCATATTACCGTCCCTCTGGCAGTTGCGCCAACCAGACCAACCTGGTTGGGCTGACCATGAGTATCATCGTCAACGTCGCCGCTTGAGCCGTCGGTCATTGCAGTTAACCCTGGGCTGGCTCTGTCTGTATTTACTGCTCTGGGGTACTGGCCAGGGGACGGGGGAATTGGCAGGATTTAGACTGATGTACCTGAATGGCCTGATCAGCACCGGTTATTTCCTGGTGTGTTTGCTTTGGATGGGCAGAATTTTTTTCCAGCCTTTGCCATCTGCGAAGAAATAGTGCCTGGATTACCAAGGG
>NZ_JADEWJ010000323.1:0-3920 GCF_015207725.1 Synechocystis sp. LEGE 06083 | reverse complement strand
GTTCCTGACTGACTAAACCAAGAATTTCCAACTGTAATAATCCAGCGGAAACATCTCCAATGGCCAGGGCTGTGACGGCGACAATTTGATCTAGGGCCGTGGGCTCTTCCTCTACTGCGGCCAGGATTTTCCCTAAAGTTGCCTCCAAGTTCTCCGGTGGTTCAGTCAAAGGTGGTTTACCCCTTGCCCCAGTGGTTGAAGTGGGGACATTGGTTGGGACTGGATAGCGAGCTTGGCGATCGCCTTGGACATTTTTTTGCTCTTGTCCTTGATCTAGTAGGGGCATAGCTCCTAGGCTGGCCAACAATTGATTTTCCGAGAGAATTACCTCTGCTCCGTTATGGATGAGATTTAAACAGCCGTGGGCTTCGGGAATATCGGGGGAATTAGGTAGGCTAAACACGTCCCGGTTGAATTCGTTGGCATACTTGGCGGTGATTAAGGCCCCGGATTTTGGGGGAGCCTCCATGACCAACACGGCCCTGCTCAGACCGGCAATGATGCGATTACGGGCGGGAAAATTGCCCCTTTCCGGTTTACTACCCACGGGATATTCACTCAAAATTAGTCCTTCTGCGGCGATTTGCTCAAATAATTGCCGATTCTGGGGAGGATAAACCAAATCTAACCCAGTGCCTAAAACGGCGATCGTCCTTCCGTTTACCCGTAAACAACTGTTATGGGCGTCAGCATCAATGCCAGCGGCTAAGCCAGAAACGATGGTGAAACCAGATTTGACCAGAGCTTGGCTAATTTTCCTTGTCCAACGGCTCCCATGCTCGGTGGGGTAACGGGTGCCCACTATGCCTACTCCGGGAATTTGTCCTTGACTTTCTCTGTGGTCAAGACGTCCCAGATAATACAACACCGGCGGCGGACTAGGGATTTCCCACAGTAAACGGGGATAGTCTGGGTCATTGGGAGTAAGAAATTGGGGATTTTTTTCTTGATGTTCTTCTAAAAATTGAAACGGATTGAGGTTATTCCTTTGCTCGATGATTTTCTCAATTAATTTTTGACCAAAACCCTCCACTTCTCCCAGGGCGATCGGTCTAGCCTTCCAGGCATTTTCCAAAAGCTCAAAATGTTGAGCCAGCCGCTTGAGCAACACTGGCCCTACCCCCTTAACCTGACTCCAGGCTAACCAATAGGCCTGTTCAGAATTCGCCATGGCTAATCAAAAATTTGTGAATAAAATCTATGACCCAGTGCCCCCAGAAATAGTTTGTATTTGATTAAGAATATTGTTTTCCTTTGTGCTGTATTTAAGGGAACGGGCTAGGGATAACGCTTGTTGATAGGCGGTTAACGCCGCACTGGGCTGTTGGGCATCGATGTAAAGTTGGGCAATTTTTTCGTAGGTAATCATCATGCCGTAATAGTTATAGGATTGCTGTTGTACCTGCAAAAGTTGTTTATAAATTTCCAAGGCATAGTTGGCCTGTTCACTGAACAGGTACAAATCCCCCAGCTTATCCAAGGCGATCGCCGCTGTGCTCAATTGTTTAATCGACCAAGCCAGGGTGTAGGCCTTTTGATAGGCTTGACTGGCATTTTCCGCCTGCTCTAGTTCTAAATAATGATCGCCAATGGAAATCTGGATGTCGGGCACCAATTCTGGCTTACCGTCCTGCAATCTTCTTTGCACCAGTTGCTCTTTGATGCGAATGGCATTGTCGGGCTGGGCAGACTGTTTGTAGATTTCCCCCAATTTTTGTAAATAAATGCCTTCGTAATAGCTGTTGCGGGCGTTGGTGGCCCTGGCTAAAAGGGTTTCATACACTTCAGCGGCGGCGGGATAGTTAAATTTGGCCAGATACAGTTCCCCCAACATCGAGAGGGCCTGGTTTTCGCGGCGGTAATCCCCCTGTTGTTGAGCTTCCCGACGCATTTGCTGATAAACGGCGATCGCCGCATCTAGACTGTGGAGTTGCCCATAGGCTTTGGCAAAGGCCGTTAACAGTTCCGGGCTCATAGCCTTTTCCCTAGTCAGGGAAAGTTGTAAATCTTCCAAACGCTGACCGATGGCCATGACGTCCTGATTGCGCCCCTGCTCCCAGGCGATCGCCCCAATACGACCCAGGGCTTCAACCTCGGCCAAATCCCCCAACCTTTGTCGCCCCCGTAAACTGCGGTAACGGAGTTGAAAAGCCTGGTCTCCCTGCCCTGCTTGATCCAACACTAGGGCCTCAGCTTCCAATGCATCTAGGGCTTCGATTAACCGTCGCCTTTGCAAAGGGGTGAGGGTTTCCCCAGAAGGAATCAAGGGATCCGTGGGAAAAAGGCTGGGGTCAAAGGGATTTTCGCTGGGGCTGAGAGGGGGCGGTGTAATGGGCGGGGGAATGTAGGGAGTCCCCTGGGCCTGCACCGGCTGAATATGCAAGGCCCCACCAATTAGGGCAGGGATAACCATCAACCAGACCAGAAGTAAGGCGGACTTTACTCCCAGGAAATATTGCCGATCGCCGGCGGACAGAGATGGATGCATAGGGAAAAGTGATGGGGACAGAAAGAACCTAATTGTGGTCAAAATCTTCGAACTGGTCGAAGCGGTCATCCTGGCGATCGCCAACGGGCCAATCTTCATTTACTCCCCCCACAATTAAACGGCGAATAGGTACGTAATCGAGGGAAAGCTGGTACAGTGCATTGATCAACACATCCAGGGCAATGAGATCGCTAGTGCCCAAGTCAAACCAACAACGGCCCCAGTGGTCTTGGTATTGGAAGTCCGCCATATTATGCATGGGGGCCATCATGGAACTAGGAAGACTAGCACTGTCATAGTCCAAATAACTCAGGTCAATGCCCGTATCCTGTACTTGAAGATTTTCCGCATTAAAACCCCCTAGTTTGCCTAGGTAAAACCAAGAAGCAAACAATTCTTCCACATATTGTTGCTCCGCTGGGGCCGGATTGGTCTCGAATTCTAGCCAGATCCAAAAGTCAAAGGGATTTACTTCCCGAAATTGCACTTCCATAGGTTGGGGAGATGGTTAACTTTTAAACGTTATTAATTTTTAAGCGCAACGAGTCGGAGGGAAATGGACGGAATTAATCGGCCCAAAAGGGAAAAATTCCGAAAATTTCCAACAATTCGACCAAAAGAAATGAAATAGGATTCAAATATAAGGGGTGATGTCCTCTTGGCAGTCATCGGCCAGGTAGGAAAGGGCCCGGAACCTCAGGCCAATTAACTGTTCGTAGAGGGGATTTAGTTTGCACAGGGGGGGAATATGAACAATTTTGCGCCCAAATAGTTTAACATCCCGCTCGAAGGGACATTGGGGGGGCACCAGATGGCAAATGAAATGGGCCAAACGAGGATCCTGGATGGCCATGGCGTCCAGCCAGTCCTTGACGGGGTGAAGTAAATCGGGATGGGGATGTTCCTCCATTTCGGTTCGATCGCCGTTGGGATCACAGATGGTATGTTCCAATGACTCCAAGGCGTCAATTTTTATCCCTAGGGCTTGACTAAATTCCCGTAATAGCCGTCCTTCCACTGGAGAATAAAGGCCGTCGGCGATCGCCACCAACACCGCTGTACGCAGGAAATTTTCTGCTGTTTCCTTGTCGTTGCCCAAGCCTTCCAACAATTCCGCCGGGGTAATGGTCTTGAACAAAACCTCATCTTCTTTATTGCCAAAACCCATCTCCTGGGTGAGGCCAGTAATCATTTGTTGCTCCGATTCACTGAAGTCCCCATCACTCCAAGCAATGGTCAGCAGTCCCCTCAACCAAGTGGCAATTTGGACATCGGTATAACGACTTTGGGTACGATTGGCCATGATTTTCCCCCGGGCAACTATGCGGTCATCAAACACTTAAATCAAACTCTAACTGAAGTGTAGCTTAGAATACGGAGCCCCTTCCCTTCCCTTCCTAAGCTAAAGGAGACTGCTTTGCGTCCTCACCAC
>NZ_JADEWJ010000322.1:0-3958 GCF_015207725.1 Synechocystis sp. LEGE 06083 | reverse complement strand
ATCCGGGGGAAAATAACCCTGATTGGTTAGCAATTGATGGAGTTTTTTCTCCACCGCAGTACTTTCTAGACCCCCCACGGCCACAGGACCCAAAAAAGGCACTTCGATCGCCCCGGCCTGGTTAACCACATAAACGCCGGCAAAATATTTTTCGTTGGGAATGGAAACTTCTAGGCGATCGCCTGGGGAAAAGGGCAGGGCCCAGACCCCTTGTTGCCAACCCAGTGCAAGTAATACCAAAGTAAGCAACCAAC
The DNA here is from genome assembly GCF_015207725.1 of Synechocystis sp. LEGE 06083. Classification (NCBI taxonomy): domain Bacteria; kingdom Bacillati; phylum Cyanobacteriota; class Cyanophyceae; order Synechococcales; family Merismopediaceae; genus Synechocystis; species Synechocystis sp. LEGE 06083. The sequence goes on along the minus strand of NZ_JADEWJ010000322.1, from coordinate 3,704 downwards.
GCCCCATCATTTATACTTCCCCGGCCAAAGCCAAACGTCGAAATACTGTGCGGGAGGCCCAAAGCGAAAATAGAGGTAAACAGATCCAATGACTGGCCAAAACGGCGATCGCCACCCCAACATTGCCCCCTTGCACTCCCCACATTAAACAACCAGCAAAAAGGGTAGTAAAAATTAAATTCCACCAAAGGTCCCATTGGGGCTTATCCACCGCTAGCAATAATTGGGAAGCAGCATCGGCAAAGGGTCTGGGAATGGCCGATAGACAAATTAACATCAAAATAGGAATGGCTCCAGCCCACCGATCGCCAAAAACGAGGGGCACATAAAAAGGAGCCAAACTGGCTTGCAGAAGCACAAAGGGAATAATCACCATGGCAATGGTTTTTTGACTCTGCCAATAGCGGGCCCGGAACTGGGCCAAGTTATCCCGCACGTCGCACAGATGGGGGAGCAGAGCCGCTTTAATGGAAGTGATAATGCCCAAACTAATACCTAGACCAGCATTAAACGCAAAATAGTAAACCCCCAAAGCCTCCACGCTCAAAAAGCGGCCAATGATTAGGTAATCCAAATTACTACGCAGAGTATTCAAAAGTTCCACCCCCAACACCGATTTGCCAAAGCCAATTAAATCCCCCCAGTGATGACGGTGAAATCCTTTGGAGGGTCGCCAAGGATGGTAGCGGCGCATAAAGTAAACCCAAATGGGGGCTACTAAAATTTTAGGCAAAATAATCGCCCAGAGACCAAACCCCAACAGGGCAAAGATGGCGGAGAGGATATTGTCGCTGGAAATTTGGCTTAACTCCGCCAGGGCAATAATTTTAAACCGTCCTTCCCGCTGAATTAGGGCCGCTTGGATAATGCCCAGGGGAATGGTGAGCAGGTTCGCTGCCATGGCACAGATGGGCAAAATTAGGCGTTGATTGTCGTAAAAAGCAGCAATGGGGAACGCCACTAAACATTGCACCATAAATAACCCAATAAACATCAGCCAATTGAGCCAGTAGGCCGATTCGGCCAACTCTTCCAGCCGCTCTGCTTCAGTTTGGATCAGGCGAATGACCACCCCGTTACGGGTAAAAACTCGCACAAACTCATTGGTGGTTAACACCAACGCCGCCAGGCCGTAATCTTCCTTGGTCAAAAACCGGGCTAGGATAACCGTTGCAATCAACCGGGAAACCCGAATAATCGCCCCCGATCCCCCCAGCCAACCGAGGTTCCGCACAAAAGTACCGTCTTTGTGGCTAAATTTGGCTTTAAGCTTGGCGATTAATTCCTTCACCCGGGTTTCTTCTCCCCTAACCGTCCCTGGACACCGGATTGATTTGACTGTAAAGGCTTCATTGTAAGAGATTGCCAACGACATTCCGCTAGTTAGCTAGCTCCCATTGCCCTAATCTATGGCTCTATGGCCGCCGTCAGATAGTCATGCCATTCCTGTACACATTTTTCCCAAGCATTGGTCACGGCTATCCTTCCTTCCTGGCCCCATTGTTGTAACTGTTTTGGACTTACCTTGGCGATCGCCTTGGTCAACATTTCCAGATCTTCTGGGGGACAAAGCAGACCAAACCCCTCTACCTGTTCCGACAGTCCATCCACGGCGGTGGCGATGATGCCTTTTCCGGCCGCTTTGGCTTCCAATGCCACCAAGCCCCAAGGTTCCCAACGGGAGGGAATAATTACCCCGTCACAATCGGCCAAAAAAGTTGGTACATCTTCCACTGGCCCCACCAATTGCACTGAAGGCAGGGCAGCAGTTAATTGCCTAATCAAGGCTTCATCCTCACCGTAGCCCCCCAATTTGATTCTGATTGGGAGATCCGGGGGCACATTGGCGATCGCCTTTAACAAGAGATCGAAGCCTTTTTGGGGCGCAAACCGTCCATAGACCCCCAGGGTTAAGATCGAGCTGGGGGGTTTCAGGGGCAAAGCCAAAAAGTTGGCCAGGGGAGAGGCCGGGCGAATAACCTTTACCTTGGCTGGATGCACTAATTTATGGCCGATTAGCCATTGTTTTTGGGCTTGGGAAACACTGATCACCCCATCAGCCAATCCGTAGGCAGTTTTAAGTAAAAGCCGGAAGCGCTGGAGAGATTTAACTTGATGCTGTTCAAAGCCAGCACAGTAGTGATGCTCACAAATATATACCGGTGCCATGGTCTGCAGTCGCCACAGGGCAGGTAAATATTTCCAAGCACTGGCGTAATGGAAAATGATAGCGTCTGGTAACTCCCCCTTGACTCGCTTTAGCCCTTGCTCCAGGGTCAGGGTTTGGCTAGCAAAACTCTCTCCCAGGGAAGAATTCAACAGATTGCGGACCAGGTGGTTTGAGCCTCCCGGCCGGCGATCGCCAATTAAATGCCAGATAGTTTTCATGATAGCCAGGAGGTTAGGTCTCGCTTGATCAGCGCTTGACAGGCCAGAATATCTTCTCGGTACTGGGTTTGCAATTTTTGCTTCAGCACCGGATCGAGGGGGGGCGTAATCAAATTACTATGCTGGATGGACTGCCGTAGTTTTTGCGGTAATAGGGGCTTGACAAGGGTTTTGAGGACATTGGGTTTGGTCAACAGGCCATGGAGCCAGGGATTTTTTGGCATTCCTGATTTATTGGGCCGTTCACTGAAATCCGGCAGGAATTGGGCATCAACTCCTAGAAAAGTAAAAATATCTTTCATTAACCCTTGGGCGTCGCGCCGCAAGTCTTCGTAGAGGTAAACTCGAATTTGGTTGGCAGGGAAAAGGTCATAGTATCGCCGCACCTGCTCGGCGTAGTAGCCGGCCTGTTGATAGTGCCAAAACCATTCCCAGTTCGCTTCCGTCCGCTCCGGTTCCTGGGCTAGGGCCTGGGCAAAATCCAAGGTTGTTTCCCGGCCATCTCTCACTAAATGGAGATAGTTGGCATAGGCCCGGGCCACTGGCTCCCGCAGAATAATAATAATTTTTGCGGTGGGGCAATGGTGCTGGATTCTCTGGGCTACCTGGCGATCGTAAAGGTATAAAGGACAGGCTTCCCCGATCGCCGTTTCGGTAGTTACTCCTTGAAATTGGGCTTGGTAATCAGCCAGATTAGTGATGGAAAAATCCGCCACCGCCTCATCCCCTGGACCACGAAAATTTAACTGCTGTCCTTCGTAGGCAAAAAAGTTAGTTTCTTTGCCTGGGGTCATATAGATGGCGGGATGTTGTTGGAGGTAATGGTGCAGGGCGGTGGTGCCAGCTTTGGCCGCGCCAACAATGAAGAAGTTGGGCAACCGGTTGGCTTGGGCAGTGGTGGAGAGATGGGGCGAAAGGGTAGTAGCCATGGGGAAGGGGAAACTTAGTGAGGATGGGCAATGATGGAAAATGGCAACCTAGCAAGCACCGCTATGTTTAGAAAATACTACGGTGATGGTTTTCACCAGGAGCTTGAGGTCATGCCAAATGCTCCACTTTTGTTGGTACTGCAAATCCAGGGCTACCACTTCTTCAAAATTACTGATGGAGGAGCGACCATTGACCTGCCATTCCCCCGTTAAGCCAGGTTTGACTTCCAGCCGTTCACCGTGGTGGATTTCGTACTGGTCCACTTCATCCAATGTGGGGGGGCGGGTACCCACCAAACTCATTTCTCCCAATAGGATATTGAAAAATTGGGGAAATTCATCCAGGCTGGTTTTGCGTAGAAAGTGACCCAATTTGGTGATGCGGGG